>NZ_JALNUQ010000022.1:0-54815 GCF_026540875.1 Sphingomonas sp. GM_Shp_2 | reverse complement strand
GCTGCCACACCAGCCACCCGACCACCGGCAGGATGAACAGGCAATGCCCATAGGTCGTGTTCGTCCACCACAGACCGACCAGCTGCACCACATCGCGCCAGAACAGCGCCACCAGCGCCAGCCACACCGCCCCCAGCACCAGCAGATGCCAGCGCCACCGGCGGCTCACGCTTCCAGCCCCATCAGCGCGTCCAGCGGCGCCAGCCGCGCGCGCCAGTCATAACGGCTCAGCACCTGGGCACGCGCGTCCGGCCGATCCGCGGGTCCGTCCAGCGCCGCGATCACCGCCGCCGCGAACGCCTCCGGGCTATCGGCCACCGCGATCGTGCCGCCATGGTCGATGCCCTCGGCCGCCGCCTGCGTCGCCACCACCGGGCGCGCCATCGCCATCGCCTCCAGCACCTTGTTCTGGATACCGCGCGCCAGCCTGAGCGGTGCCACGCACACCCGCGCCGCCGCCAGCCATCCACGTACGTCGGGCACCGTCCCCGTCACCACCACCCCGTCCCGCGCACCCAGCCGCGTCACCGCCGCCACCGGCGCCCGCCCGACGATCACAAACACCGCCGCCGGCCGGCTCTGCCGGACGATCGGCAGGACATGGTCGGCAAACCACGTTACCGCCTCGATATTCGGGCGGTAATCCATCTGTCCGGTGAACAGGATCGTCTCCGCTCCCGCCGCCACCGGGCGGCACGTGGCCGGATCATAGGTCGCCGCATCGATCCCGTTCTCGACCGCGACGATCCGTCCACGACCACCGCCTGCGCGGAACAGCGCTGCCTCCGCCTCGCTGACGAACAGGGTCGCCGCCGCGCGCGCCGATACCGATCGCTCATGCGCCGCCAGCAATCTGGCCTCACGCGCATAGATCCACGCCATGGGGCCGTGCGCGCCCTCGGCCAGTTGCGCGAACTTGGCGGAATCGACATCCACCATGTCCATCGTCATCGGCACGCCCGCCGGGGCATAGGGCGCCATCTGCCCCGAAAACACATAGGTCGCCGCGATCGGGTGGGCACGCACCACGTCCGCGACGGCCGCGGTCATCCGGCGATCGGCAAAGGCGGTCAGCGACAGGGGTCGCCCGCTCGCCAGCGCCTCCAGCCCCGCGCGCGGGCTCGATTTGGTGCGCGGCACGATGCGGCAACTCGCCAGCCGCGCCGCCAGCGCGGGCGGCACCACCCGGTCCGCCGGATCGTCGGCAAAGGCGCACAGATGCACCCGCGCCCGCGCCGCCAGATGCGACAGGATATGGAAGCTGCGGATCTTGTCCCCGCGATCGGGCGGAAACGGCGCCCGATGCGCCAGGAACAGCAGGTCCTTCACCGCCTCAGCCGAGCCCCCGGGAAATCCAGGGCCCGGCGCGATTGGCCAGCCATAACGGCAGGCGCTTCCACGTCGCCACCATCAGGGCATATTTGGGGTTCAGCGGGTTCACCTCGCGCGCCTCGCCCTCGTGCCGGCTGGCATAGCGCAGCGGTTGGCCGTCGAACCCCCAATTCTTCTTGAACGCGGCGGCCCCCGTGCCCGTCTTCGACCGACCGAAGTCGAACCGCGTACATCCGCGTTCGCGCGCATGACGCATCAGGGCGAAATACATCGCGTCGTTGGCGCGCAGGCCCCGTGCCGCCTGCGTACCCCCGCCCCAATAGGGATACACCGTTCCGTTGAAATACAGGTTCAGCACGCTCGCCACCGCCCGCCCCTCATGCCGCACGGTCAGTATGTCGGCATCCAGTTCGTCCAGTACGGCCGCGAACAGCGTGCGCGGGAATACCGGCGTCCCCAGATTGCGCACCGACTCGCCGTAAACGCGTGCATGCGCCGCCCGGTCGCGCGCCCCGCTGCCGGTTTCGATCTGCAGGTCCAGCGCCAATGCCTTGCGCAACTCCGCACGCTGCTTGCGCGGCACCGCCTTCAGTTCCGCCTCGTCATCCGCCGCCAGCGGCCGGACAAAGCCCAGGTAGCTGCTGTCGTTCACCGCCCAGCCCTCGGGCGCCGGCCCGCCGCGCAACTCGACACTGCCCATTCCGCCGGCCCGTGCCATATCCCAGGCCGCCGCCGCCAGCGCGTCCACACCCTCGCCCAGCACGCCGCCATCGACACCGAACCCGGCGGATACCAATGCCTTACCGAACAGGGGCGATCGCATCGCGGTCAGCGGCAGCACCCCCACCGGCACGCCGCCGCGCTCCGCCACCAGATAGCGTGCCTTCTGCCCCGTGCCCCGCTCCACCGCGCGCGACCAGCCGGTCAGGTGAAAGGGCGTGGCGCCCGGCGCCTGCTGCACGAACGCATCGATCCGCGCGGCCTCATCGGCCACCCGCAGGTCCGCCACGCGGATCTCGGTCATGACAGCGCCCGTGCCTCCTGCGCCACCACCGCGTCCATCCGGCCCCAGTCGTGCCGCCTCGCCAGTCGGCGCAGCTTGCCCGCCATCGCGCCCAGCCGCGAATAATGCCGCACCCGCGATTTTAACGGCGCGTTCGCCACGCGCGGCTGGTCCGGGTCGATCTCCCAGGGGTGGAAGTAGAACACCGCGCCATGCGCCTCGGCGTTCACCTGCCGCACCGCAAAGTCCATCAACTGCCCCGGCAACAGGCGGAAAAAGCCGCCCCCCGTCGCCCATCGCCGCCCGGCGATCTCGGCTACCGTCACCGGCACCTCGATCAGTGCGCTGTCGACGAGCGGGCGATAGGCATAGCGCGGCGCCTCGCGCCAGCCATAATGGTCGTGCGCCAGCGGTGCGACGCTGGAGGAATAGGCATAGCCCGCCTCGGCCAGCACCTGGTGCGCCCATGGAGTGCGCGCATCGATCGAAAAGCTCGGCGCCCGGTACCCCGTCACCGGCTGCCCCGACGCATCCTCGATCGCGGCCCGCGCCCGCGCCAGATCGGCGCGGAACGTCCCTGCGTCCATGGTTAAGACGCGGGCATGGTCCCAGCCATGGCTTGCCATCTCGTGCCCGGCATCGACGATGCGGCGGATCAGGCGGGGGTGGCGGTGTGCCACCCATCCCAGCGTGAAAAAGGTCGCGCGCGTTCCCGTCTCGGCGAACAGGTCCAGCACCGCACCGGTATTGGCCTCGACGCGGGCGTCCAGCCGGTCCCAGTCCGCCTTGTCGATCACCCGCTCGAACGCGCCGACCTGGAACCATTCCTCCACGTCGACCGACATGCCGTTCAGGGGCTTAGGCGGCATGGTCCCACGCGCTCGGCCGGTGCAGGGGCGACAGGTCGGGCTGTTCGCGATCGGATTCGACCCAGTCGACCAGCAGCGTCAGGATACGGCGCAGCGCTGCCTCCTGCTGCTCGACGCGCGTCTCAAGCGCCGCCACCCGCGCGCGCAATCCTTCGTCGGGGGTCGGCGCGGGCGACGGAGTGACGGGCACCGGTACCTCGTCGGCAACGACGCGCACCGATTCCGGGGCCGCCGCCTCGGTCGGCATCGGCAGGTCCGCCGCCATGTCCTCCGCCACCGTCTCCACCACCTCGGCATCGATCAGCGTCAGATCGAGCACCGCCGCCTGCAGCATCACCCGCCCGGCCAGCAGGTTCAACCGCCGCGGCACGCCGCCCGACACGCGGTACAGCGCGGCGAACGCGTCGTCGGCGAAGTCCGGCCGCCCCTGCCACCCCACGATCGACAGGCGATGCGCGATGTAATCGGCGACCTCATGTTCCTCCATCGGGTCGAGATGGTGGATCGCGATGATCCGCTGGCGCAGTTGCTCCAGCCGCTCCGACCCGTGCAGCCGCTCGCGAAACTCGGGCTGGCCGAGCAGTACGATCTGGAGCAGCGCATGCCCGCCCGCCTGGAAGTTGGAGAGCATGCGCAGTTCCTCCAGCGCATCCACCGGCAACCCTTGCGCCTCGTCCACGATCAGCAGCGTCCGCCGCCCGGTCCGCGCGACGCCGTGCAGTCCCCGCTCGATCGCGGTCAGCAATTGCGCCTTTTCCAGCCCGTCGGGGTCGACGTTCAGCTGCGTCGCGATGGTGCGCAGCAGGTCGCGCGCGTCGATCGCGGTCGACACGATGGTCACCGCATGCAGCCGGCGCGGATCGATCGTCTCCAGCAGGTGACCGACCAGCGTCGTCTTGCCCGCGCCGATATCGCCGGTGATGACGATGAAGCCCTCGCCCTGCGCCAGCCCGTATCCCAGATAGGACATCGCCTTGCGGTGGGTCGCCGTCTCGTACCAGAAGCGCGCGTCGGGCGTCAGCTGGAACGGCCGTCCGGTTAGCCCGTAATGCGTGTCGTACATATCCTGCCTTTCCGGCCGATCAAAAATAGTAACGGGCGGCGATAAGCGCCTGTGCGGACAAGGCGCTGTCGAGGTCGCCCACCTGGAAGTGGTACAGCCCGACGCTGGCCGTGGTGCCCAGCCGTCCGAAATTGCGGTAATAGCTGGCGGTCGCCCCCACCGAGACGACATCGTCCGCCCCCGCAAGCTCGCTGCTGTAATGATTGATGAAGGCGTTCAGGTCCACGCCCGACACCGCGTTCAACTGGCGTGCATAGAAGAGCTGCCCGTACCAGCTTTCGTCCTCCAGCCCGTACAGCACCACGCCCCCCGGCACGTTCGGCGAAAAGAGCCGCCGGTTGGCATAGCCGGCACCCGCGCCCCAGGTCGCCAGTCCCCGCTGCACCGTGACGATCCCGTCCACCCCGCGTGCGCGGTAGCTGGCCGTTTGCACCGACTGGAACACGTCGTTCAGGCATCCGCCCGGCGTCGTCCCGCTGGTCGAGAAGACGCAGCCATTCACCCCCTGGCCGAACACGTCGCGCGCACCGATGAAGCTGGTCGGCAGGCTGGCCAGCCCGGTGCGAAGCTGCCGCCCGAAGGTCTGCACCCCGTCATACACCACCACCGCCACACCCATGCTGCGCGACACCTGATAGCGCAGCGACCCCGTGTAGCTGATCGATCCGAACCGCTCGCCCACTCGCGCCTCCAGCGCGGTGCGGCGATTGGGCCGCCACATCACGCCGACATCGTAATAGACGCCGTCCGTCCGGTACGCGATCCGCCGCGGCGAGGCGGGATCGGTGACGAAGCGGCCATCCCCGTCCAGCACCGGCGCCCCGTCCGCACCGCGCAAGGCGTCGCGCTGGCTCGTCTCGATCCGCTCGTAACCGACCCCGCCGACCAGCGCGACATAAGGGGAAACCGGCCACAGCACGTCGCCGCGCCCGTACCAACCCTCGTACCGGCCGGACAACTGCCCCGCCGTTTCGCGCTCATAGGCGCCGCTGGCCGTGAAGCCCGGCGTCGCCACCACGCCCGGCGCCACGCCGATGCTGGCGGTCGCGATGTGATTCCAGCTGTCGTCGAAATAATCCAGCCGCGGCAGCGTGGGCGAAATGCCGCCGATCGACGGCACCTCCACCTTGGTATAGCCCAGCCGGTAATTGGCGTTCACCGTCGCGACGCCCAGTTGGCCGGTATAGCTCGGCCCGACATAGGCCGAATAAAGCTGGCTGGTGTTGCCGACATTGCCGACCAGCACGCCCGGCGCATCGCCGCGAATGTCCGATCGCACCCGCGTCGCCAGCGCCCCGCCCTCCAGGCTCAGCCCGCGGGTCAGCGACACGAACCCGCGCGCCAGCCCGGCATGCACGTCGCTGTCCGCCAGATCATTGCCCCAGCCGATCCGCCGCTCGTAGCGATAGCTGGCCTGCCCCTGCGCGCGCGCGGTGGCGATCGACGCATCCACCCCGGCGGCCAGCGTGGTATAGGTCAGCACGTCGCCGGAGCGCAGGTCCGCCGCCAGCACCTGCCCCAGCTCGATATAGGGCTGCACCACCGTGCGGCCCGATGCCGGCGCCCCGTTCGCGGTCCCGTCCGCGACCTGTGCCTGCGACGGCACCGATGGGCCGGCGACGCCGCCCCCAGTCTGTGCCGCCGCGGGCACCGCCAGGACGACGCCGGCAAGGGCCGCCACTGCCTTCACCGTGCGCCCTCCTGCCCGTAATAGCTGCCGAACCGCTGGCTGCCGGACACGAACGCCACCGAGTTCAGCACGAGCTGGATATGCTCGCACCCGTCGAGCAGGTTCACCGCTGCGGCCAGTTCGTTTTCCGGCGTCCGGTCCGCCCGCACGATCAGCATCACCTGCCCGACCAGCATCGCCAGCACCGAGGCGGGCGACGCCGCCAACGCCGGCGGCGAATCGAAGATGATCAGGCGGCGGGGATTGGCCTCCAGCAGCCGGGCCAGCACCGCGCGGGTCCGTGCCGATCCCAGCAATTCGGTGTCGCTCGCCGTCTTGGTGCCCGCCGACAATACCGACAGATGCGGCACGTCGGTGCGCACCACCAGCGTCTCGACGTCGATCCGCGCATCGTCCAGCGCATCCAGCAGCCCCGGCCCCTCGGGCAGCCCCAACCGCGCCAGCACGTCCGGCTTGGCAAAATCGGCATCGACCAGCAACACCTCGGTATCGCGTTCCGCCGCCACCGACAGCGCCAGATTGATCGCGCAGAACGTCTTGCCGTCGCGCGGCCGGGACGAACAGACCAGCACGCTGCGCGCCTTGTCCGTCTCGCCCGCGGCCAGCAACCGTTCGCGCGTCACGAACAATTGCCGCTTCACCAGCCGGAATTCCTCCGCCAGCGGCCCCACCGGCGCGCCGGGCACGATCATGCCGTTTTCCGCCAGCATCGCCCGGTCGATCGTCGCCACATCGGTAAAGCCCGGCGCATATTCGCTCGCCAGGAACGCGCTGTCGGCCGCGCTCGCCCGAAACTCCTCGGGAATGTTCAGCAGCACCGGCCCGTCATTACCCGGCGTTGCCGGCATCGCGACCGGCGCCTCGGGCTCCCGTTCCGGCGGCACGGCCACCGCCGCCGGCGGCGTTGCCCGAATATGCGCCGAAAAGTCGTATATCTCGGCCGCACGTTCCAGCAGCGAGGATGATCGGCGCGGTCTGGGGTTGCTCATCTGGGTCCTCACGCCGCCATTCCGCGCTGCAATACCTCAACACCCAGCAGCAGCACATAGGCCACCCCCAGCGCCGCCGTCCCGCCGAGGAACAGTTTCAGCCGCTTTGCCCGTGCCTCGGCCTGGGCGCGGGTCACCACCTCGCCGATCGCACCGATCACCGGCATGCCGGTCGCCCGCTCCAAGGCGCCGACCGTGGTGAACGTCCCCCTCAGCTTCGCCAGCGCGAACGCCGCGGCGACGCCTGCGCCCAATCCGGCCACGAAAACGCCACTCAGCAACAGCATGCGGTTCGGCGCCACCGGCTTGGAGGCCAGCGTCGGCGGATCGATCAGGCTGAAGCGCACGGCATCGGTCTGCGTCTGCGCCTGACCGCGCAGCGCGATCTGTTCGCGCTGGCGCAGCAACTGGTTATATTGGTCCTGCAGCACCTCATAATCGCGCTCGATCTGGCCCTGCTCGGCCGCGACCTCCGGATCACCGGCCAGCTTGGCGTTCAACTGGTCCAGATCGCCCTGCAACTGCGCCTTTCGCATCCGGAGTGCCGCGACCTGCGCCTGCTTGTCCGCCGCCAGCGATTGCAGCGACAGGTAGAGCGGATTGGCCGTCGCACCGCCCGCCGTGCCCGCCGGCTCGGCCCGCGCCGCCGCGGTCGCCGCGCCCAGCTGGCTCTTCAGCGCCACCACATCGGGGTGATTGTCGGTATAGCCGCGTGCCCGCGCATCGGCCAGCTGCCCCTGGATCGCCGCCAGCCGCGCGCGCGCCGGGCCACCGGTGGTGCCCCCCGGGCCCGCCACGGTCTGTGCGGTGGACGCCATCTGCCCCTGCACCGCCGCCAGCCCGGACTGCGCCGCGGCCAGGTCGCCGTCCACCTGCGCCATCTGCGCGCGCGACGCACCGATGCGGTCGCTCACCGACCCGGTACCCGGCAGGCCACCCAGATACCGGTTCTGGAAGTCGGCGCGCTTGGCCTCCGCATCCGCCAGTTGCCGCTGGCGCTGCGCCAGTTGCTTGTCCAGAAACGCCAAGCTCTGGCTCGTCGCGCTGCGATCGCCCGCCAGATTGGTTTCGACGAAAATGTCGATCAGCTTCTGCGTCACGTCGCGCGCCAGCTTCGGGCTGCTCATCGTCGTGGTGATCTGGAACAGATTGTCCTGCTGGCTGTCGATCTTGATCGACTGCGCCAGCGACGACACCCGGTCGGCCACGTCGCGATCGTTCGCCACCGTGTTCGCCAGATCGGTGCCGCGCACCACCTTCTGCAGGTTCACCGCCGAGATCAGCGTCTGGCGCACCTGGTCCACCGTCTGCTGCGCCGCCTGCGGCGCCCCGTTCAGGTCGGCGGGCAGGATCGACTGCATGTCGACCAGCACGCGGGCGCGCGACTCGTACCGGCTCGGTATCTGCGCCACGAACAGCCAGCCGAGCACGCACACGGCCCAGGCGACCGCCAGCGCGACCCAGCGCCGCGTCCACACCGCGTGCAGCGCCAGCCTTACCTCGTCCAGGATGCCGTTCATGCGCGCATCCTCAGAACATCGACTCGGGGATGATGATCACGTCGCCCGGCTCCAGCCGGACATTGGCGGAGGAATTGCCGCGCTTCAGCAGGTCGGCGATCTTCAGCGCATATTCCTTCTGCTTGCCCGTCGCCCGGTCGTAGCGCACCAGCTTGGCCTTGTTGCCCGCGGCATATTGGCTGAGGCCGCCGACCGCGATCATCGCATCGAGCAGCGTCATGTTCGCGCGGTAGGGCAGCGATGCCGGCTTTTCGGTGGCGCCGACGATGCGCACCTGCTGGCTGAACGTGCCGGAGAAATTCTCCACGATCACCGAGACGATCGGCTTGGAGATATATTCGGACAGGGCCTTGGTCATGTCCTCGGCCAGCATCGCCGGCGTCTTGCCCACGGCGGGCATGTCGTTGACCAGCGGCGTCGTGATCCGGCCGTCGGGGCGCACCTGTACCTTGGCGGTCAGTTCGGGATTGCGCCACACGAAGATGTTCAACTGGTCCAGCGGACCGATCACATATTCCTCGCCCGGCTGCTCCTTGCTCGCCACATAGGACGCCGCGGGCAACTGCGCCGCCGGCGTCGTCGTCGTGGCGCACCCGGTCAGGGCCGTGGCAGCGATGCCGGCGAGCAGGCAGGAACGGACAAATGGGCCGGGCATCGGAACATCACTCCTCAAGACGCCATGTCCGGCGCCATCGTCTTCACCCTCCGCTATGCTGTGCCAGAGGTGAACATAGCGTTAGAGGCGGATGGAAAGTCGCAAAACGGCGGCACCGTCACCGCGCCAGCCGCTCCGCCGCCGCCGGATGGCCCAGAAACGCTGCCGGACTCGCGCTCGCGCCATACGCCCCCGCCAGGAAGATCGCGATCACGTCCCCCGCCGCGGCGGCGGGCAACGCCACCCGGTCGCCCAGCCGGTCCAGCGGCGTGCACAGCGGCCCGACCACCGACACCGTCTCGTGCCGTTCCGCCCCCATCGCATGCACCACCGCCAGCGGATAGTTGCGCCGCACCACCGTGCCGAAATTGCCGCTCGCGGCCAGTTGGTGGTTCAACCCGCCCGACAGGATCAGGAAGGTCTCGCCCCCGCTCTCCTTGCGGTCGATCACCCGCGCCAGATACACGCCCGCCTCCGCGACCAGCCAGCGGCCCAGTTCGATCGCGAACCGGCTGTCGGCCAGCACCGCGGCACGCCCCGACAGGGCATCGGCCAGCGCCGCGCCGACCGTTTCCACCTCCAGCGCCGTGTCGCCCGCGAAATAGGGCACGCCGAACCCGCCGCCCAGATTGACCAGCGGCGGCGCATGGCCCGCCTCGTCCGCCAGCCGCGCCGCCAGATCCAGCGTCGCGGCGTGCGTGTCGATGATCGCCTGCGCGTCCAGCGCCTGGCTGCCCGCATAGATGTGGAAACCGCGCCAGTCCGCGCCCGCCGTCACCAGCCGCCGTACCAGCGCGGGCACCCGCACCGCGTCGATCCCGAATGGCGAGGGGCGCCCGCCCATCCGCATGCCCGATCCGCGCAACTCCACATCCGGGTTCACCCTGACCGCCAGCCGCGGCACCCGGTCAAGGCGTGCCGCGATGGTCAGCGCCCGCTCCGCCTCCCCTTCCGATTCCACGTTCAGCGTGATCCCGGCGGCGATCGCCGCGGCCAGTTCGCCGTCGCGCTTGCCCGGCCCGGCAAAACTGATCGGCAGGCCAAGCCCTGCGACCTTGTCCAGTTCTCCCGCGGATGCGACGTCGAAACCGTCGACCATCCCGGCCATCGCCGTCAGCAGCGGCGGGAACGGATTGGCCTTGATCGCATAATGCAGGTCGATGCCCGCAAAGCTCGCCCGGAACCGCGCCACCCGCGCCGCGACGATGGCGGGGTCGTAGACGAACACCGGCGCGTCCCCCTCGATCCAGTCCGCCGCCGCGCGCCCGCCGATCGCCAGCGCACCCCGCTGCCCGGCGAACTCCGGCGGGATCGGTCCCATCGGCTTCATGCGCGCAACCCCGCCCGGTCCAGCTTGCCATTGGCGTTGCGCGGCAGGGCTTCCCGCCAGTCATAGCTGCGTGGTTGCATGAAGCTCGGCAAGTCGCGTTTCAACCGCGCGCGCAAGCCCGCCTCCTGCGCCGGATCGCCGGCCAGCACGACATGGATCGCCTGGCCCAGCCTTTCGTCCGCCACGCCCATCGCCACCGCTTCGCGCGCCTCGCCACCCGCCAATACCGCCTCCTCGATCTCCTGCGGACTGATCCGGTTTCCCGCCGACTTGATCATGTCGTCGTCCCGCCCGACGAAGCGCAACAACCCGTCCTCCCCCTCCACCACGCTGTCGCCCGACCACACCGCCATGCCCCCCGACACGGCAAATTCCGGTGCCGGGCGAAAGCGTTGCGCGCTACGCTCCTCGTCCTGCCAATAGCCTCCCGCGACGAGCGGCCCGGCATGGACCAGCTCCCCCTGCTCGCCGGGGAGCGCGCGGGTGCCGTCCGCCCGCACCACCATCACCTCGGCAAAGGGAATGGCCCGCCCGATCGCGTCGGGATGTGCGTCGACCAGCGCTGGATCGAGGTAGGTGGAGCGGAACGCCTCGGTCAGCCCGTACATCGCGTACAGGTCGGCGCCCGGAAAGCGCGCCCGCAGATCGCGCACCAGGCGCGGCGTCAGCGCGCCACCGGAATTGGTCAGTCGCCGCAGCGATGCCGCGACCTCCCCCGGCCATTCCGCCTCCAGCATCTGCACCCACAGGGGCGGCACCCCGGCCAGCGTCGTCGCACCGACCCGCGCTACCCCCTTCACCACGTCGCGCGCGGTCAGATAGTCCAGCGGCGCCACGCTTGCGCCAGCGATCCAGCTCGAAAACAACTGGTTCTGCCCGTAATCGAAACTCAGCGGCAACACGCCCAGCACCCGGTCGTCGGGCGTCAGCTTCAGGTAATGCGCGACCGACACCGCCCCCAGCCACAGATTGGCATGGCTCAGCATCACCCCCTTGGGCCGCCCGGTCGATCCGCTCGTATACAGGATCGCCGCCAGCGCACCGGTGTCGGCGTCGGAGCGGCCGAGCGCCGGCCCGTCCAGCGCATCCTCGGCAACGATCGGCGTCGCGATATCCTCAAGCCCCGCCGTCCGCGCCTCCTGCGTCACCAGCATCCGGGCACCGCTGTCGTTCAGGATGTGCTCCACCTGTGCCCGGCGCAGTGCCGGATTGATCGGCACGTGCACCAGCCCGGCGCGCGGCACCGCCAGCGGCAGGATGCAGGCCATCCGCGTCTTGGGTAGCCAGCTCGCCACCCGGTCCCCTTTCGCGAAGCCCTGCGCCGCCAGCCAGCCGGCCGCCCGCGCGACCGCATCCTCCAGCGCGGCATAGTCCATCACCCCCGCCCGCTCGATCAGCGCAGGAGCATCGGGCGCGCCGGCCAGAACATGGTCGATGGGTCGGGGGGTGGCATCCAGTGGGATCATGACACCGCCGCTATGCGCCAAGCCGTTGCCGAATTCACCCCCGCGCATTAACGGGCGGGCTGAACCATAGCGAGGCCACAAGCCGTGATCCCCGAAGGCCGCCACGAAATCGAACATACCGTCCGCGCCGTCCTGGCCGACGTGCTGGGACTGACGCCGGAGCGCGTTGCCGGCTTCACCGCCGACACGCCGCTGTTCGGCGCGCTGCCCGAACTCGACTCGATGGCGGTCGCCGGCGTGCTGACCGAGCTTGAGGACCGGTTGGGCGTCCTGATCGAGGATGACGAGGTGGACGGCGAGATGCTGGAAAGCTTCGGCAGCCTCGTCGCGTTCGCCGCCGGCAAGGCGCTCGTTTGATCGATCGCTACACCTGGTCGGGGGGGACCGAGGCGATGCTGCGCTTCGGCCCCCCGACCGGTGTGGTGGTCATCGCCATCCTTCCGCTTCTCGAAGAAGCGAATCGCACCCGCGGCCTTGCCGTTTCGATCCTGCGGCATCTTGCGGATCGTGGCATCGCCGGGGCGCTGCCCGACCTGCCCGGCACCGGCGAAAGCCCGCTCCCTACCGATGCGCTGTGCCTGCCCGACCTGCGCACCGCACTCGCTACCGCCGTCCGCTCCCTGAACCGCCCCGCCGTCACGCTCGCCATCCGCAGCGCCGCGCTTCTCGATGCCGACGCGCCGATGGTCGCGCGCTGGCTTCTGGCGCCGCAGGGGGGCGACGATCTGCTGCGTGCATGGCGGCGACTGTCGACGGGCGAGATGGTGGCGGGAAATGCCGTCGCACCCGCACTGCTCGCCGCGCTGCCCGGCACCGACCCCGTCGCCAGCGACGTACCGACCCGCGTCGTGCGCCTGGATACCGACCCTCGCCCCGCCGACATGAAGCTGCCCGGGGCTCCCCCCTGGCACCGTTCGGAACCGGACACGGACCTGACGCTCGGCACGGCGCTGGTGGACGATATCGCGACATGGGTCCGGCGATGCGCCGCCTGATCGCATTCGCGTGCGAGGGGGCGTCGCTGCTCGGCACGCTGGACGAGGCGACGGGCAGCACCGGCATCCTGATCGTCTCCGGCGGCAACGAACCTCGGATGGGCGCACACCGCGGCATGACGATGCTCGCTATCCGGCTCGCCGCACGGGGCCACCCCGTCTTCCGCTACGACCGACGCGGCATCGGTGATTCGCAAGGGGCGAACGGCGGCTGGCAATCCGCCGCGCCCGATCTCGCCGCCGCCGCCGCTATATTCCGTGCCGCAGCGCCGCAGGTCACGCGGCTGATCGGCTTCGGCAATTGCGATGCCGCCACCACGCTGGCGCTCTATGGTCGCGCCGCCGGGATCGACCGCGTCGTTCTGGCGAACCCGTGGCTGGGGAAGGACGATGACGCACTTCCCCCCGCTGCCGCGATCCGCCGGCATTATGCGCAACGCCTGTTCTCGCCCGCGACATGGTGGCGCTTCGCCCGCGGCGGCATCGACCGGACCCGCCTGCGCGCCGGCCTGGTGAAGCTGTGGCGCTCGCCCACCCCGCCCCTTTCGGACCGCGTGATGCGTGCCATCGCCGGCTGGGGGGCGGATGCCTCCATCCTGCTCGCCGAGGGCGACGCCACCGCCATCGGCTTCCAGGTCGCCACCCGCCGCCACCGTTTCGCCACCGGCTACGTGGCCACCGCCTCCCACAGTTTCGCCGGCCACCCGCAAGCGGTGGACGCGGCGATCCTGGCAGCCCTTGCTTAGAAGGTCGTGCTGACGCCCAGCGTGAAGATGCGACCCAGGCGGTACCGGTTGATGTCCACCTGCGCGCCGTTTTCGAAGGTCTGGAATTCGCGGTAGCCGGTGCCCGTCAGGTTCCGTGCCTCGAACTTCACCTCGAACTGACCACCCAACAGATCAACGCCCTGCCGCGCCACCACGTCCAGACGGATGCCCGGACGCTCGATCAGATCCGGCAGGCGCAGGCCGCCGCCGCCCGACACCGGGCCGCGATTGGTCACGCGGTTGCTGGCATAGTTGAACAGCACGGTCAGCTGCGACAGGCTTTCCTTGTCCTCCAGCCCAAGTTGCAGGTTCACCAGATGGTCCGACTGGCCGACCAGCGAGGCACCATCCTGGAACAGGATGTTGGCCGGGCGCAGCACCGGGTTGACGCCGGTCTGCAGCGGGCTGGCGATCAACTGGTCCGTCGCGTCGATCGACGATTTGGTAAAGGTATAGTTGGCGATCGCGACCAGGCGGCGTGTCGCCAGGAAGCCGATGTCCAGCCCGTCGAGCGGAATATATTTCTGCAACTCGACCTCGCCGCCGTACAGCTTGGCACGCGGGGCATTGGCGAAACCGGTCTGGAGCACGTCCGCGCCGCCGGGGAAGAATGCCACCGCCTCGATCGGATCGTCGATCCGCTTGTAGAAGCCGGAGGCGCTGAACCGCTGGTCGCGCGCAAAATACCATTCGTAGCGCAACTCGCCGTTGTAAAGCTGCGAGTCCTTCAGGAAGGCGTTGCCGAAGAACAGGCGATCGCTCTCGAAATCCTGGTAAAGCTGCGGCGCCAGTTCGCGGAATTGCGGCCGGGCCAGCGTCTTGGACATATGCCCGCGAAGCTGCATGTCCTCGGCGAAATTCCAGGTGATCGTCACCGCCGGCAACCAGTAATCATTCTGGATACGCGTCGGCGCGGCGTTGCCCGAAGGCATCACCTGCTCGTCGCCATTCTCGTAGCGCACACCGACCGTGGCACGCAGCCCGTCGGTGATCTCGCCCTCCACCTGCGCATAGGCGCCGTGGACGCGCAGGCTCGCGTCATATGCGGCCGCTCCCTGCCCGGTCGACGTGTTGCGCAGATAGATGCCCGCATTCTGGATGGTGAAGTCGGACAGCAGGTAATCGGGCCGCAACTGCGCGATAGTGTCGGACACCGGACCATTGTTCGGCCCCGAATATTGGAAGGTGTAGCGGCTGGAGCTACGCGCCGTATCGTTATAGGCATAGCCGACCGACACCGCGAACGGCCGGTCGAACGGCACGTTCCAGGTCAGGTTCGCCTGACCCGACCACAGGCGCTCGTCCAGTTCGCTGAACGCGATGGCGGCGGACTGCAACCCGCTCAGGTTGTTCGTATAATCGCCGATCGCCTCGTTATACTGATAGGTGAAGCCGCGCTCATACGGGCTGTTGCGCTTGGTCTTGGCATAGGCGCCGCGTGCGTCGAACGAGATGTCGTCGAACTTGAACTCGCCCACCAGCTGCGTGTCGCGCAGCTCGCGCTCGAACCAGCTCGTATTCTGGTTGATGAACGGGTCGATCCCGCCCGGCAGCGTACCGATATTGGCGGTCGTCCCGCGCGACAGGCGCCCCTGCTTCAGCGTGTCGTGGATGTAGAGGTTGGTCAGCCGGATCTTGTGCGCGCCGAACTCGGCACCCATGCCCAGCATGCCGTTCACGATCGCGCGGTGATCGGTCAGCACGGTGCGGAAATCGCGCAGCAGGCCGCCGTCGATGTCGTCGGATAGCTGCTGGCGCGAATCGCGGGTCCGCCAGCTGTTCGACAGCCCGGCCGCCGCGATCACGCCCAGCCGGACATTGCCGATATCGGTGGAGCTGCCGAAGCTCGCCTCATAGGAGAAGTTGGCCGGCAACTGGTTGTTCTGCTGCAGCAGCGTCGTCTGCGCGTTGTTCAGCCCGATGATCTCGGACGATCCGGGCGATGTGCCCGCGATGCCGGCGCGCTTGATGAAGCCCGGCGTGGTGCGCGTGCCATCGTCGAACCCGGTCCAGTCCGCATCGCCGCCGGCATAGGTATAGCCCAGCTCGCTGGTCGTCACCGTGTCCGCGCCGAGCGATCCGCCGATCTGGAAGAAGGTCTTGTCCGGCACCGCCTTGGTGGTCAGGTTGATGACGCCGCCGCCGAATTCGGCCGGGTAGTTCACCGAATAGCTCTTCTGCACCAGCGCCGAGGCGATGACGTTGGTCGGGAAGATGTCGAGCGGCACCACGCGGCGCAGCGGCTCGGGGCTGGGCAGCGGCGATCCGTTGAGCAGCGACGAGGAGTAGCGATCGCCCAGGCCGCGGACATAGACGAAGCCGTTGCCGACCACCGACAGGCCGGTCACGCGGCTGAGCGCACCGGCGATGTCGCCCTCGCCCGTCCGCTGGATGTCGGCGGTGGACAGGACGTTCAGCACCTCCGGCGTGGCGCGCACGACGTTGGGGATGTTGCGACCGACCACGACGATCTCGTCCGTGTTCGCCGCCCCGCCCGGGGTCGAGACGTCGACCTGTTCCTGCTGCTGCTCGGCGGCGGCTTGCGGGTCCTGCTGCGCCGGCGTGCCGGCCTGCGGCGACACCACCTGACCGGCCGGAGCCCCGCCGCCCGCGGGCGCCGCAGTGCCGGTCTGCGCGACGGCGGCGGCCGGAAGCAGGATGGTGCTCGCCAGCAGGGTGGAAAGGTAGGATGACGTCATGATGGCCCCGAGCCTTGAAGTAATGGCTCGTGGGCGACCCCCGCCGCCCCGAGCCTTGAATGGGTTCGCGGGCGGCTCCGGCCGCCCGCGTGGATACGCCGCTTAGCTCGGCAGGCTGGTGCAGGCGCCCGACGTCGTGCCGAAGTTGGCGCGGTTGGAATTGCACGTCCAGCCGCGGAACCAGGTGTCGTTCGGGCCGCTGACCGCGCCGACATAGCTGGTCTGGACCAGGAACGAGGTGCCTGCCGGGTTCAGCGTGGAGGCGTTGAACGCGGTCGCGGTCGTGGCCTGGCCGGCGGGGTAGAAGCCGTTGGTCAGCAGGCCGGTGCCGCGCTCGACATTGTTGCCGCCCGCCGCGTTGAAGATCGCCGCCATTTCCGCATTGGTGACGGTGACGTTGTTCACCGTCGTCTCCGCATAGGGGTTGGCGCAACCGAACAGCACCGAGTTGAACACCGGCGGGCCATTGTCCTCCAGCGCGGTGTTGGCAGGACGGATCGTCGTCTTGCCCTGCGCATCGGCACCCGCGACGATGTTGAGGCAGGCGGTCGGGCCGACCACGATGCCGTTGACGAAGCGCGCATCGGCGCCGCCACGCAGGCGGATCGCGGCGTTGGTCGCGGTCGAGGTCTGCACGAAGGTGAAGTTCGACAGCGTGTAGCGCTGACGCGGCAGCGCGTCCTCGTTGTTGTTCGAGTCGATCTCGGTCGAATAATTGTCGGTCTGCGTGTTCACCGGCTTCTGGATCGCCAGCACGAACTGGATGAAGCCCTGCCAGCCCACATCGGTATCCACCGCGTCGTCGTCCGTGCCGGTCATCACCAGGTAGCGCATGTTGGTGCGACCGCCGAAGACCTCGATGCCGTCGTCCGACGAGTTATGGACCTGGACGTGGTCGATCGTCGTGCCGGAACCCGTGCCGCCGAGCGTCAGGCCCTGTAGCTCGTTGTTCGGGCTGATGATCGTGCCCGAATACCGGATCTGGACGTAGCGCACGGTGCCCGAGCTGTCGGTCGGCGTCGCGCCGCCGTAGAGCGCGGTGGAGGTGCCCTCCACTACGTTTTCGCAGTTCACCGAACCACCCGCGACGGTCGCGTTGCAGTTCGAGATCGGCGCGCGGCCGGCCATGATGATGCCGCCCCACAGGCCCTGGCTCTCGTCGGTGACGCCGCCGGTCAGGTTCTGCTGCGCGGTGAAGATGATCGGCTGCGTCTCGGTGCCCTCGGCGTTCATGCGCGAGCCGCGGTTGACGACCAGGAAGTCGTTATCGGCGTTGGTCGTGTTGGCATAGATCAGCACGCCCGGCGCGATCGTCAGCGTGGCCGACGCACCGCCCGGTGCGTTGCCCGCGCCGCCGATGTCGACGCCGACATCGACGCGGCCGTTGATCTCATAGGCGACGCCCGCGACCTTCTGGAGCGACAGCGAACCCTCGATGCGGCTCGGCAGGCGGCAGCCGCGATAGCTGCCGACGATGCCGGCGTCCGACGTGCCGGTGGGGCAGGACGCCGCGGGCGTGCCCGGTGCGGTGGGGGTCGGCGTGGGGGTGGAGGGCGTCGGTGTCGGGGTGCCCGGCACGACGATGACGCCTTCGCCCGGCGAGGCGACGCCGTCCGCGCCGTTGCAGCCGGCAAGTGCCAGGCTCGCGGTCGTCGCCAGTAGAAGAGTGCCGAGGCGGTTAAAGCGGGCCATGTGAAGCTCCTGGTCGATCTTGGATGGTGCGATCGACCAGAGCATTCCCCCCTGCCGATCTCCCCGCGGCGGTTAGGCGGGCCGCATGACGGGAAGATGTGGTTTCGGGGTCAGAACGGTTACGGCTGCGTGACGGTTTCGTGACGATGCCGGGATGACACAGCGCGGCCGCATCGGCCGTTTCGCTGCAATGCAGCAATGCTGCTCGTCAAAGACCGACGCTATCGGAATGGCATGAGGAGCCTCTTCCCTTCAGGGAAGGGGTTGAGGTGGGGCGTTTCCTCAAACGCCGCGCTTGTGGAGGCGCCACCGCTTTCGACCTTTGAAGATGCAGGGACGCTGGACTGTTCGGTCACGCCCCCGGCCTCTCACCCCAGCTTGGCGGTGGGCGTCAGCCATACCGTGCCACGCCCGCGAAAGACGAACACCAGCCCCTCGCCGCTGCGCATCGCGTTGCGAATGCCCTGCACCAGCGGCCGCAACTCCACCTGCAACGTCGCCGAATACATCAGCATCAGGTCGCCATCGACGATCAGTTCGCCCGATCCGTCCAGTTCGATCACCTCGATCTCGTCCACCGGCACCGGCGCCTCGACCACGAACGCGCCCGCACCCGTCAGCTTGGGCTGCATCAGCCCGTTGCCGGAGAACAGCCCCGCGACCGAGCGGTGGACATGCGTCGACACCTGGATGTTCGCGTCGCACGCGTAAAAGGCGCCGTCGTCCAGGATCAGCGAATCCTGCGGCCCGTCCATCGCCGCCAGGATGAAATGCTTGGTGGTCGGCTCGGTCCACACCTCGCCCCGCCCCGAGAAGCGCGTCGCATAGGCCGATTCACCCGACCCGGCCGATTTCACCGCCCGTGCCAGAAAGCCGCCGCTCTCGTTGCGCTGCACCTCGGTATGGATCGCGCCGTGCGCATATTGCAGCGCCCCCGGCTCGAGCAGCGCGGCCCCGCCCTCCAGCACGATGCGAACCTGCCGCGCGGTCGCCTCATGCGCGGGGTAGACATAGACCGGGGCCGCGGCGGCCTGCCCGGCCGTTCCGCCCTGCGCCGTCGCCTGCACCGCGCGCGCCATGGCATAGCTCTTGCGCTTGAACTGAAAGAGTTCCAGCCGCATGCCATTGCCCTGCTGCTCGTCGATCTTCGTCCTGAAATCGGCCATCTCGTCCTCCGTCACGTCACGCGATCTTCAGTTCGGCGCCCGTCGTCCCGAACGCTTCGGCCCGCGCCATCACCCGCCGTGCCCAGCGGGCATGCGTTGCGGGTTCGCACATCACGCCCGCGCTGTTGAACACCGCCGGGCTGTCCTCGCCGAGGATTGCCTGCGCCTCCGCCAGTTGCGCCATCGGCACCGCCAGCGAGGCATGGATCACCGGCACCTGGGACGGGTGGATCGCGGTCTTGGCGCACAGCCCATGGTCCAGGTCGCGCTCCACCTCGGCGGCGAGCAGCGCAGGATTGGCGAAATTCTCCATCACCGGCGCGGTCAGCTCGAACCCCCAGGGCGCGAACGTCGCCACCAGCGTCCCGATCAGCGGGCCGAGCGGCCCGTCATAAACGGTGCGCGTCGCCGATCGCCGTGCCCCCAGTATCTGCAACAGGTCGTTGCCGCCGATGCGCAGCGCCAGGATACGGTCCTGCTGCCCCAGCAACTGGTCGCGCAGGCGGCGCATCTCGTGCCCGTCACACACCTCGCGCGTTTCCAGCGTCGGCATCAGCCGGTGCCCCTCGTGCAGCGGCAGCGCCAGATAGGCGGGCAGGCTGTCGGCATGCGCCTTGGGGATCACGAAGCCCGCCGCATGGCCGATACCGTCCAGGTGCAGGATATGCTCCAGCATGCCCGCACTTCGCGGCCGGACGAACACCGCCAGTGGAATGGCGCCAAGGACCGGCAACACCGCCGCCAGATTCTCCAGCGCCGCCGGCACGTCGCGCGCATGCACCGAATCCTCGACGCACAACACCGCCGATCGCAGCCCCGACGCCGCCGCCCGCGCCAGTGCCGCCGCCAGGTCGCCCCGCGTGCACGGCATATACAGGGTCGCGCCCAGTTCGATCGCGGACACGGTCATGCCGCCACCCGGTCCCGGCCCAGCGAGCGGATGATCGTCACCGCCCGGTACCGGCAATCGGCGTCCAGCCGCTCCACCGGCACGCCGCCCTGTTCCGCCAGATGGATCAGGTGCGCGACATCGGCATCGCCGGGATCGCGCACGAACAGTCGTTCCGGCATCCGCCGCAACAGGGCGCGTGTCGCCTCCGCGATGCCCGGCTTCACCCGGTTCGCATCCTCGCTGCCGATCGCCGCCAGCATCCGCGTCACCAGCGCATCGCTCGCCGCGCGCAAGGCCGCGCGCTGCGCCCCGTGCCCCCCGATCGGCCGCGGTTGCGCCAGCGCCGCCATCGGCGCCAGCGCGTCGACGAATGCGCGCGACCGGTCCGCCGCCGCATGCTCGGGATAGGTGACGCAGGCATGGAAATCCCCCGGCCCCACCACCGCATCCGACAGGATCGACCGGCTGACCAGCCCGGACACGATGCCGTTCAACAGCCCCGACGCGATCAGGTAATCGTCCGCGGTCGCCGCGATATCGGCCACGCCCGCCGGGTCCGCCACCACCGCCAGCACCGGTGCAAAGCCGAACGGCCGGTCGGCCAGGCTGCGCTGCAACTCGCCCGCGATCGCGCCCTTGCCCGTCCAGCCGTCGACGAACACCACGTCCGCCGGATCGTGCCGCGCCGCGATATGGGCCAGCGCCGCACGGTCGATCCCCCGGTCGCGGATGATGCTGATCGCATAATGCGCCGCTTTGACGCCGTGCGCACGCAGCGTGCGCAGCAGCAGCACGCCGATCGGCGTCCCCGCCCGCGCCAGGCTGGCGATCGCCACCTCGCGGCCCTCCGCCCGCGCCGCCAGATGCGCGGCCAGCGCGGCGATATCGCTCGCCAGCCTCAGGCCGTTGCGTTGCAGGGCGGCATCGTACAGCGCCAGATAGGCGGCATCGGGCACCGCCTCGGGCGCGATCATCTCCGAATAATGCCGCGCGCCGGACTGGATCGCCCGTTCCTTGGCCGCGACGTCGGTGGCCGCCAGCACCACCGGTTTCAACAGGAAGGTGACGTCCGCCGGATCGTAGCTTCCGGAAAAGCCGCTCATGCGAACAGCCGGTCCGCCAGTTGGGATCGCGTCGGCAGCATCGCGAAATCGCACAGCGCCATGAACGGCGCATCGGTCAGGCTGTCGCCCACCCCGATCACGCTCGCCTCCGGAAACCGCGCGCGAAGGCCGGGCAGCAGATGCGCCACCGCATTGGCCTTGCCCAGATAGGGCGGCATCATCGCGACGTTGTTGCCGTTGCGATGCAGCGTCCATCCCGCCGGCACGTCCGGGATCGCGGCGTCCACCACCTTGAACAAGGCGTCGTGATCCGCCTCGGGATGCTTGGCCAGGGTGTAGATCGGCACGCCCGCCTCCTCCAGCACTCGTACCCTCAGCGGCACGCCCTGCGCTTCCGCCTCGCGGGTGATCGCCGCGGCATAGCCCTCCAGCGCCCCGGCATGGTCGGCCGCGGCACGCGCGATCTCGGCCGCCCAGCCTTCATCCGGCTCGCCATCCTCGCCTAGCACCACGCCGCCATGCGCACACACGCCGGCGGCAAAGGGCACGTTCACCCGGCGCAGCGCATCCAGGCTGCGGCCGGTGACGGGCACCAGATGCGTCGTCTCGGCCAGCCATTCGATGAAGCGCATCTGCCGCGGCGTGGCATAGCTCAGCGGTGCCCCGTCGACTGCAAAGCCGATCGGGGTCAGCGCCTCGTCGGCAAGGTCCTCGGGGCATTTCGCCCGCGTCTGGAACAGCGTGTCGTCCAGATCGACCAGCGCGATCGCCCGCATCAGCGCGCACTCCAGCGCAGCGTTTCTGCATCCAGCGCCGAAACCAGTGCCGGATCAACGTCCGGCGTCTCGTGGCAGATCCATGTCGTCCGCCCATCGGCGGCATCCGCATTGTAAAGAAAGTTCGGCACACCCGTCCCATAATTGTCGTCGAAACACAGCGCGCAGGCCAGCGCCCCGCCGATCCGTGCCGGACTGCGGCTCGTCGCCTGCACCACCACGTCCAGCCCCGCCGCCTCCAGCCGCTCCGCCAGCCGGAACGGCGCATAGGTGAACTCCCCCGTCCCCACGATCCGCAGCGGACCGTGAACCGCCGGCTCCCTGTCCGGCCCGGCGACATCGCTGTCACGGCGGCCCAGCCGCCCGTGATTGACGGGATCGTCCAGCACGCCAAGCGTCCCCGCCGCCGCCTCGAACCCGGCCACGTCCTCCGCCACCCCGCCCGGCGTCCAGTCCAGCCGCCCTTGCAACAGGCTCGCGATCGTCGCCGGCCGCGGCATCGCCGCCAGCCACCCGCCCCCCGACCAGTCGGTCAGCGTCGCCACCACGATCCGCTCGACGCTCGGCCAGCGCGCCACCAGCACCCTTGCCAGATTGGTCAGCGTCGTCCCCGTCGATACCTCGTCATCGACCAGCACCAGCGTCCTCGGCGCCTCGAACCCCGGCTCCACCGGCTCGTACACCAGATGCGCGGACGCATGGCTGTGCGGCTCCTCGAACCGCGCCAGCAGCGGATGGTCGATCCGCTGCCGCGTCGAATGCAGGAACAGCGCGTCGCCCCGCGCCATCTCCTCATGCAGCGTCTGGCCCAGGCACACCGCCGTCTCGGCCAGCCCCATCACCACGATGGGCCCCGCCAGATCGCCCGGCAACCGCGCCGCCAGCGCGCGCACCGCGGCGCGCATCTCCCCCGGCCGCGCCGGCCAATGTCGCCCCAGCACCTTGGACACCACCAGGAAACCGCGCCTGGGATTGCGCCGCGCCGCGAACCCGCACAGCCGCGCGAGCGGCCAGTCCGGATCGCCCCCCGTCACCTCCACGCGCAACTCCCCCGTCGACAGCGACACCGCCGCTGCCGACACCTGCCCCCCCGCCGCCATCATCGCCTAGACGTTGACGCCGAACGACCGGGCCAGCGGCCCCAGGCCACCGGCAAAGCCCTGGCCGATCGCCTTGAACTTCCACTCGCCACCATGGCGATACAGGTCGCCGAAGATCATCGCCGTCTCGGTCGATGCGTCTTCGGACAGGTCGTAGCGCGCGATCTCGGTGCCACCATCGGCGTTCAGCACGCGGATGAACGCGTTCGATACCATGCCGAAATTCTGCCGACGCGCCTCCGCCTCATGGATCGTCACCGCAAAGCTGATCTTGGCGATGTCGGCGGGCAGCGTGTCGAGGTTGACGCTTACCGTCTCGTCGTCGCCCGAGCCCTCGCCGGTCAGGTTGTCGCCCTGATGCTCGACCGCGCCGTTCGCGCCTAGCTTGTTGTTGTAGAACACGAAGTCCGCGTCCGACCGCACCTGTCCCGCCTCGTTCAGCAGGAACACCGACGCATCCAGGTCGAACCCGCTGCCGTCCGTCACCCGCGTGTCCCAACCCAGGCCGACGCGTACCGCCTTCAGGCCGGGTGCTTCCTTCGACAGGCTGACATTGCCGCCCTTGGACAGGGATACCGCCATCTGATCGTCTCCATTGCTTGCCGGCCGATCATCGACCGATATTGACGTAAAGGTTGCGCGCTCAGTCCTTCAGCGCGGTGCCCGACGGCTTGACCGGATCGGCCGCCTCGATCGGCTGCTCCGGATCCCGCTTGTTGCTGCGCACCGACGCCCAGAAGGCCAGACCGATCAGCGCGGCGCCGATCAGGCCGGTCACCGTCTCCGGAATCTCGAACTCGACCGACAGCAGCATGATCGCGGCCAGCGCGATGATCGCATAAAAGGCGCCGTGCTCCAGATAGCGATACTGGGTCAGCGTGCCCTTATCGACCAGCATGATCGTCATCGAACGCACGAACATCGCCCCGATGCCGAGGCCCAGCGCGATGATGAACAGGTTGTTCGACAAGGCAAACGCACCGATCACCCCGTCGAACGAGAAGCTGGCGTCCAGCACTTCCAGATACAGGAAGGATGCCAGGCCCGACCGCGCCGCCGCGCCCGTCGCGGCATCGCCGTCGCCTTCCAGCAGCACGCCCAGCGCATGCACAGCGATATAGGTCAACAGTCCGAAGATGCCGGAGGTTATGTAGGTCATCGCCTCCTCGACGGGAATGAAGCGCGAGATCACGTACATCGCCAGCAGCACGATGCCGACCGCCAGACCTGAAATGTCGGTCAGCTTGGCCAGCGGCCGCTCGATCACGCCGATCCAGTGCTCCTCCTTCTCGTCGTCGAAGAAGAAGTTCAGGCCGACCATCGCCAGGAACGCGCCGCCAAAGCCCGAAATGCCGACATGGGCGGAGGTGATGATCTGTTCGTACCGCACGGGATCGCCCGCCGCCAGCTTCAGCGCCTCGACCGGCCCCAGGCTGGCCGCGATCGCGACGATCGCCAGCGGGAAGACGATGCGCATGCCGAACACCGCGATCAGGATGCCCCAGGTCAGGAAGCGGCGGCGCCATTTCTCGTCCATGTCGCGCAGCACCGTCGCGTTGACGACGGCGTTGTCGAACGACAGCGACACCTCCAGCACGCCCAGCACCGCCACGATCCACAACACGCCCAGCGTGCCGCCGACGGTGCCGGTGCTCTGCATCCCCAGCCAGGCCGCGATGGCCAGGCAGATGCCCGTGAAGATGAACGAACCCTTGTAATATTTCAGCAGCACGAATGTCCCCCGGATGCGCCGTCTTGGTGTATGGGGCGCTTATGTCAGTCCTTTGACCCCGCCGTCCAGCGCAAGCCCCAGCGATAGGCTTCGTCCAGCTTGCGCTGCCCCTGATGGTAATCCACCAGCCGCATCGCCTGGAACCGGCCGCCGACATTTTCCAGCATCGCGACCGCGCACAGCCGGCGGTCGTTGCGCCCCTCGGTCATGCGCACTTCGATATCCTGTTCGCCGGGCATCTTCACCGTCACCACGCCGTCCGTCGCCTGCCAGTTCGGCACGCCTTCGTAGATCAGCGCGAAAACGAGGATGCGGCGGATTCGGTCCCAATGCCGGCCGTTTACCCGCATCGTCTCGCCGCTGGCGGTGTCGCCCGATCGATCGTCGGCGGACAGCGCGATCCACGGCTCGCCCTCATAATCGCCGAATGTGCCGCCCAGCGCCTGGATCACGCCCTTCCAGCCATCGTCCAGCTCGAACAGGCAACCCAGGTCCAGGTCGACCGCGCCGCTGCGCCCCCAGCCGCCCCTGCCGCGCGACCAGTTCAGGTTGATGACGATCTCGCCGGTCGGCTTGGCAAGGCTGACCGTCTGGCGCGGCTTGTCCAGCGTCACCTTGCTCAGCCGCACCGGCGGGGGTGGAGGCGGCGGCGGTGGCGGCGGTGGCGGCGCGGCGACAGGCTCCGCCACCTCGATCCCGAACGAGCGGGCGAGCGGCGCCAGCCCGCCGTCGAAGCCCTGCCCCACTGCGCGGAACTTCCACTGCCCGGCGCGCCGGTACAGCTCGCCCAGCATCATCGCCGCCTCGCTCGCGCCTGCCAGACGCGGGCGATATTCGACATCGCCCGCCGTGATCGCGGCCCCCTCCAGCACCGCCACCGTGCCCCGGTCCACCGTTACGCAGAACACGATCCGTTCGATCGCCGGGTCCAGCCGCGACAGGGTGACCGCAAAGGTCCGGGTCGCCACGTCCAGCCGGACCGCGCCCGCGGGATCGGCGGGCTGGTTGTAGAACAGCATGTCGGCATCGCCGCGCACCCGCCCGTCCCCGCGCAGCAGGTAAGCGGACACATCGGCCTCCGCCGGCAGGGTCAGGGCGACGCGCACCGCGTCCCCCGCCACCGCTGCATTGCCGCCCTGGCTCAGTTCGCGCATCGCGAGGGGCGCCCTTACAACGCGGCCGTGATCGGCCCCATCATGTCATGGAAGGTGCGGCCCGTGGTCTTCTCGCCCAGCGCCTTCATCTCCCACCCGTCGCCGACGCGCACCACCTGCGCCATCACCTGCCCGGTATGCGTGCCCGATCCCGACAGGTCGAACCGCGCCAGTTCGCTGCCGTTGGTGGCATCCACCAGCCGGCAATAGGCATTGTCGATCCGGTCGAACGTGTCGCCGCGAAAGCTGTTCACCGTGAACACCAGCGCGCGCACCGTGGAGGGCAGACGCGTCAGGTCGACATTGATCGTCTCGTCATCGCCAGCACCCGCCCCCGTCAGATTGTCGCCCGAATGGACGATGCTGCCGTCGCGGCTGGTCAGTTGCCGGAACCACACCTGGTCCACCATCTGCCCGCCGGCATCGAACAGCAGGCAGGACGCATCCAGGTCGATGTCGCCGCCCCCGCCGCCCAGCAGCGCGCCGAACAGCCCCTTGGCCTTTTTCACGTCCCAGCCCAGCCCCATGGTCACGCGGGTCAGCGTGCCGCCACCGCGCTTTTCCAGTCGAACTGTCTGACCTTTTTGAAGATTTACCATCGCGCTGCCCCTCCCAAGGCAAAAGATCGGAAGATGTCCGCACCACGCTAGACCGCCCCTGCGGGCGCCCGCAACCGCTATTCGTCGCGGATCATCGCGGAAAAGGGCGGCGCCGGCGCATCCAGCCGGATCGCATCGGGCACCGCCGCCACCAGTGCGCGGCCGCGGGGGCGCGGCACCATGTCCGCATGCGCCAGCCCCAGTTCCAGCGCGACATGCCACCAGGGCAGGTTCACGCCGGCAAACACGGTGTTCAGGCACCCGCCGCTCATCCGCGTATTGACCTCGATCAGCCGCGGCTGCCCGGCCGCATCCTCGATCATCTGCACGTTGATCAGGCCGGACAGGCCGAACAGCCGCACCGTCGCTGCCGCCAGGTCGATCGCCTCGCCCTCGCTTTCCACCCACTGCCCCACGCGCTCCTTGCGCCGGGCGACGGCGCTCACCACGCGACCGCCGTCCGCCAGCACATCGACGCTCGTCTCGTGCCCCGGCAGATATTCCAGTATCAGCAGGTCGGGCGCCTGCCCGTCGTCCAGCGCCTGCGCAAAGGCCTCGACCGCGATCGTCCGCGCATCGACATCCATCAGCGTCGCGATCAGCGGCCGTTCGTCCTCCAGCCGCCAGAAGCCCGCCCCGAACACCCCGCGCCGCGGCTTGACGCACGCGCCAAGCCCCTGTCCGCGCAGGGCGGCAGCGGCGCCGCGCACGTCATCGCCGCCCCGCGCCAGCCACGCCTGCGGTACCGGCAGCCCGGCCGCCGCCACCGCGTCCATGAACGCCCATTTGTCGTCGAGCAGGTCCAGCATGTCGGGCGCCGCCGGCAGCGCCAGCCGCGTGCCGAGCGCGGCAAAAGCGGCCGCGTCGCCCGCGATCAGGTCGCGGCGCATGCCGGGCACGAACAGGTCGACGCCGTGCACCCGGCACATGTCCAGACACCAGTCGCGATAGCCGTCCGCCGCGATCGGCTCGATGAGCGCCAGATCGGCGGCCGCCAGCGCCGCGGCATCGGCATAAGGGTGCGAGGCGATCAATCGCACCCGCCCGTTCGCCCCCGCTCTTATCAGGGCCAACGCATTGCGGACCGAATGCCCGCGATCGAACCAGATCGTCTTCATCGCCGGCGCTGTTTCAGACTTTGCGGGCTGGCGATAGCGCCCCCGGCCGGTGTCACCCTGAAACCGGCGCCGCCGCGAACGTCCGACTGGGTATCTTCAGGCGTGGCTGTCGTTGAACGCCAGGCTGCTGGAAATTTCCGCCGCCGCCGCCCGGATCGCGTTGCATGCGGCATCTTCCGATACCGTCGAATCGGTCAGGCGCAGGAACGGTACGGTCAACGCCGCGATCGCCTGCCGCCCGCGCAGGATCGGCGCGGACAGATCGCGCATTCCGTTGATGCACGGGTTGTCCTGCCGCCCCAGGCCGGTGACGCGGATCTCGTCGGCGCGCGCCCGGAACGCATTCAGTTCGTCGGCCGAGGGTGCCGGCTGGAACGACCGCTCCCAGTCACCCCGGATGGAGGGCGACTGAAACGCATAGAGCACCGCCCCGGAGGAGGTCCGGTGCAACGGCTGCCGATATCCGACCCGTACCGCAAAGCCCACCGCCGCGGTCGATTCCATGCGCGCGACCACGGCCATGTCGCTGCCCGTCTGGATGCCCAGATGGCAGGATTGACCGATATCGATGGTCAGTTGCCGCATGATCGGCAGGGCCTGTTCCAGCATGCTGCGTACCGGCGGCCGCTTCAATCCCAGATGGAACAGGCGCGGCGTCATGACATAGCCGGCGGGTCCCTGTTCCACGAAACCGCGATGTTCCAGCACCTGGATCATGCGAAACAGCTCGCCCGTGGATCGCCCCAGTCGCTGCACGATGGCGCTGACCGTCAGCGGCTGTTCCTCGCCCGCCAGCAGCTCCAGGATATCCAGGCCCTTTTCCAGCGCGGGCGCGCGATAGAGCCGCTTGCCGTCGCGCTCCAGAATGCCGTCTTCCATTTCCGCTTCCGCTTCCAAACGCCGTTCCCCCGTTCCTGCTGTCTGGCTCGATCTTTTGCTTATCGGTCCGTAGCTTCGCGACATGTCGGTTCGGTCGTGTGCATCGTTCCAAACCAGCGTACCGTAACCTGGATTAACTTTAGCTATGCAATGGAACGCGGAAACGTCAATGATCTATGCGTTTGCTGACACCGCTGGACAACAATGGCGCGCAAAACCGTGATCCTGCCGGCCCGTTCACCCTGTCGCAATCCCCCGTCCCCCACAGGCTAGGTCATATCGACCCGTCAAATCCACCCAAATCGGGATGTTCAATGACCATGTCGCCTCTCCTTGCCCGCCGCCACCTGCTCCGCGGTGCCGCGCTGCTGCCGCTGGTCGCGATCGGCGCCTGCACCACGCCGCTCGGCTCCTACAGCCTGGGTGACGGCATCCACCGTCTGCTCACCCTGTCCAGCCAGCGTGCCTTTGCCCGGCTGCTGCAACCCGGCGGCTTTTATGACGACCAGCTGACCCGCATCACCGTGCCGCAGCAGGTGGCGGGCGGCCGAGACGGCGACGTGCTGGCCGCGATCCTGCGCACCCGCGCGGTACGCGACCGCATCGCCTTTGCCCTGAACGACGTGGCCGTGGATGCCGCCGACCGGGCGACGCCGGTCGTGCTCGATGCGATTCGCGGCCTTAGCGTGGCCGATGCCGTATCGGTGCTGCGCGGCGGGCCGACCGCGGCGACGACCCTGCTCGAACGCCAGGCGCGCGGCGCGGTGGTCGACGCCATGTTTCCCGAGATCGGCGGCGCGCTACGCTCCGACGGCGCGGAGATACTGGGCGCGGTCATCGCCGCGCGCACCGGGGTGGATTACACCGCGCTCGCCCGGGATGTCGCCGAACAGGCCGGCAGCGCCATCTTCCGCGCGATCGGTCGCGAGGAGGCCGCGATCCGCGCCGACCCGCTGGCGACGCGCGACCCCGTGCTGATCGCGGTGCTGGGCGGCCGCTGACCCGCCGGTCAGTGTGCCAGTTCCACCATCTCGCCGCAGGCGGGGATGAACCGCACCGCCTCGGTCAGCGGCGCCCCCGCCAACAGGCAGCGGAGCGTCGCGATCGACCCGCCATGCGCGATCACCAGCACATGGTCAGCGTCGGGCAGCGCGTCCCAGGCCGCCCGCACCCGCGCGGCCAGCATCGCCCCCGTCTCGCCGCCACCCGGACGGAAACCGTGCGGGTCGGTCATCAGGCCGTCCATCGCATTCCCGCTCTCGCGCCAGATCGCGTCCCAGCGCCGGCCCTCCCACGCGCCAAAGTCGCGCTCGCGCCACCGCACATCCTCGATCGGTGCGGGACACAGCATCTCGGCCAGTCGCCGCGTCCGCTCCAGCCCCGAATGCACGACGGTGTCCGCCCGCACCGCCGCCGCCAGCGACCACGCCATCGCCCGCCCTTCGCGGCTCCATCCCATGTCCGACACGCCGTAGCACCGCCCGGCCCAGGCCCTGGCGACCGGCGGATGCCGCAACAGCCGCACCGTCACGCGCCCGCCACCACCAACAGCACCAGCACCTGCGCCGCATAGGCCGCAAAGCCCAGACAGTCCCCCGTGCTGCCCCCGATCCGCCGTCGTATCCCGCGCGCGATCCAGGTCAGCATGACGCCCAGCAGGATCAAGGCGATGACCACCCCGCCACCGGTCATCGTCGCCAGCAGTCCGATCGCCGGCAGGACGGTCACCGCCGCCAGCCAGAAGGATCGTCGCGGCAGGCGTCCGATATCCTTCGCCACGCCCTCGCCCGTCGCCGCCGGCGGCGCCATCGCCATCAACAGCACCGCGCTCCACCGCGCGATGCCGGCCGCGGCGACGATCGCATACAGCCCGACCGAACCCGGCACCGCCAGCGTCGCCGCCACGCGCAGCGCGACCGCCAGCCCCAGTCCCAGCGCACCGTAACTGCCAATCCGGCTGTCCTTCATGATCCGCCGCGTCGTCTCCGCATCGCGCGCAGCCCCGAACGCGTCGCAGAAATCGGCCACCGCATCCTCATGGAACGCGCCGGTCAGCCACGCCTCCACCGCCAGCGCGACCAGCAGCGCGACCAGCGGCGGCCACCATATCTGCCCCAGCGCGAACACGACCGCGGTGACGATGCCGATGCCTGTCCCCACCAACGGCAACCACCCGGTCGACCGCACGAACGCATCGCCCGCCCGCGCGCCGTCCAGCCGCGCCAGCCAAGGCACCGGCACGCGCGTCAGGAACTGTACCGCCATCAGCGGCGGCGCCCAGAACGGCGCCCTAGTCCGCACGGCCCACGCCGATCGCATCCAGCCGCGCCACGTCGCGCAGCAGCGCCGCCGCGCTGTCGAGCAGCGGCAGCGCGACCAGCGCCCCGCTCCCCTCGCCCAGCCGCATGTCCCATTCCAGCATCGGCGCCAGCCCCAGCGCCGCCAGCGCCGCTGCGTGCCCCGGCTCGGCCGAGCGATGCGCCGCGATCATGGCCCGCGCCGTCCCCGGCGCCAGCCGCTCCGCCACCAGCGCCGCCGCCGTCGCGACATAGCCGTCGATCAACAGGGTCACGCCGGCCCGCGCCCCTTCGGCATAAAATCCCGCCATCGCCGCGATCTCATAGCCGCAGATACCCGCGATCGCCTCGCGGACATCAGCCTCGCCACGCGCTCGTGCCACCGCACCGGCGGTCACCGCCCGCTTTGCCGCCATCGCCGCATCGTCCGCACCCGCCCCGCGCCCCACCGCCGCATCGGCCTCGATCCCCGTAATGAGCGCAGTCAGGCACGCCGCCGGCGTCGTATTCCCGATCCCCATTTCGCCCGCGATCAGCACCGCCGCGCCGTCACCGACCGCGCGGCGCGCCTCCTCGACGCCGACCGCCCAGGCCGCCTCGAACGCGTCGACCGACATCGCAGGCCCCCGCGCAAGGCTCGCCGTCCCGTCACCGACCCGCGCATCGCGGAAAAAGGCCGGCGCATCGGTGGTGCGCGGCCCCGCCACGCCGACATCCACCAGCCTGAGCGTACAGTCCTGCGCGGCCGCCAGCGCATTGCTCGTCGCCCGGCCGCCCAGGATCGCCCCGACCATCACCCCCGTCACCGCCGAGGGCCAGGCCGACACGCCATCGTCCACACAGCCATGGTCGCCCGCGAACAGCACCAGTTGTCGCGGCCGGGTCGCCGGATCGATCCGCCCCTGGCTCAGCGCCAGCCGCACCGCCACCTCCTCCAGCCGCCCCATGGCGCCCCGCGGCTTGGCCAGCGCATCCAGATGCGCGCGCACCTCCGCCTCGGCGATCATGCCGCCTCCCCCGCCAGCGCCAATATCCGCTCCACCGCCACTACCGCTTCCAGTTCCCCCGCAATCGCATCCAGCGCCGCATCGATCGCCTCGCTGCGGTCCCACCCGTCCGACACCGCCCCGATCACCTCCAGCCAATGCCCCCGCGCGCCCACCCGGTCGAACAAGCCATGGACATAACAGCCCGCGATCCGCCCATCCTCAGCGGTCGCGCCATCGACGCCGCCATCCTCGAAGCGAAGCAGCGGCGGCGTCCCCGCATCCACCCGCGTCACTCCGGCATGGATCTCGTACCCGGCAAAGTCGCCCCCGCCGCCGTGCAGCGTGCCCGTCACCGCCCGCACCCGCTTGTCGCGGCCCAGTTCGGTCTCCACCGGCAGCAGGCCCAGTCCCGCGACGCTGCCCGCCGCGCCCTCGATCCCTTCCGGATCGGACACCCGCCGCCCCAGCATCTGGTATCCGCCGCAAATCCCCAGCACCCGGCCGCCACGCCGGACATGCGCGAACAGGTCCACGTCCCACCCCTGCGCGCGCAGGAACGCCAGGTCCGCGATCGTCGCCTTGCTCCCCGGCAGGATCACCAGCGCCGCGTCGGCCGGCAAAGGCTGCCCCGGCGGGATCATCGCCAGCCGCACGCCCGGCTCGTTCGCCAGCGCATCGAAATCGTCGAAATTGGCGATCCGCGACAGCATCGGCACCGCGATCACCACCCCCTGGCCCCCGCCCATCCGGTCGAGCGCCACCGCATCTTCCGCCGGCAAGCGCGCCGCCGCGTTCAGCCACGGCACCAGCCCCAGCGCCTCCCACCCGGTCCGCGCCACGATCGCCGCCATGCCGTCTGCGAACAGCGCCGGGTCGCCGCGGAACTTGTTGATCAGGAACCCGCGCACCATCGCCCCGTCCGCCTCGTCCAGCACCGCGCGCGTGCCGACCAGCGACGCGATCACCCCGCCCCGGTCGATATCGCCCACCAGCACCACCGGCACGCCCGCCGCGCGCGCAAAGCCCATATTGGCGATGTCGCCGTCGCGCAGGTTGATCTCCGCCGGGCTTCCCGCCCCCTCCACGATCACCAGATCGGCCTCGTCGCGCAACCGGCGATAGGACGCCAGCACCGGGTCCAGCAGCCCCGCCTTCGCCTCGCGCCAGCGCCCCGCCTGCACCACGCCCGCGACCCGCCCCTGCACCACCAGTTGCGACGTCCGGTCGGACTGCGGCTTCATCAGCACCGGGTTCATGTCCGTCGTCGGCGGCGTGCGCGCGGCGATCGCCTGCAACGCCTGCGCCCGCCCGATCTCGCCGCCATCCGCGGCGACCGCCGCATTGTTCGACATGTTCTGCGGCTTGAACGGCCGGACCTTCAGCCCCCGGTTGGCAAAGAGCCGGCACAGCCCGGCGACCAGCACCGACTTGCCCACGTCCGACCCCGTCCCCTGCAGCATCACCGCGCCCAAGCGATCACCCCCACCAGCATCCACATCATCAGGCACGCGCCGCGATAGACGCGCAGCGCCCGCCTCAGGTCGCCCACACCCGGCACCGCCCCGTCGCCCAGCACCGCGCGGATCGCCGGCTCGCCATCATAGCATACCGGCCCGCCCAGCCGCCGCCCCAGCACGCCGGCCATCGCGCTTTCCGGCCAACCGCCATTGGGCGAGGCATGTTTGCCCGCATCGCGCAGCATCACCCGCCATCCGCCCCGCCCGACCAGACAGATCAGCAACCCCGCGATCTGCGCCGGCAACCAGTTGATCACATCATCGGCCTTCGCACTCGCCCATCCGAACGCCGCCAGCCTTTCGGTGCGATGCCCCACCATGCTGTCCGCAGTGTTGATCGCCTTGGCCACGAACAGCCCCGGCAACCCGCCGATCAGGAACCAGAAGGCCGGCGCCACCACCCCGTCGCAGAAACTCTCCGCCAGGCTCTCGATCGCCGCCGTCGCCACCCCGCCCTCGTCCAGCGTGTCGGTATCGCGCCCGACGATCATCGCCACCGCGCCGCGCGCCGCCACCAGATCGCCCGCCGCAAGCGGCGTCGCCACCGCCGAAACATGGTCGTGAAGGCTTCGCTGCGCCAACCCCGTCGTGCCCACCAGCACGACCGCAACCCACCCGAGCATCCCGATCGCCAGCCCGGCCGCGACCGCCAATCCGATCAGCACCGCCAGCAACACCACGCCCCCGATCCGGCGGTGCCGCCGCCAACGCCGCTCGAACGCCGCGATCAGCGCCCCCACCGCCTCCACCGGATGCCGCCACCGCCACGGATAGCCCAGCACCGCCTCCAGCATCAGGATCGCCAACAGCGCCGCCGCCTGGTTCATGCCCGCGCGGTCGGCAGGATGAAGCGGTGCCCGCCCGGTGTCCGTCCGATCTCCACCGCGACACCATAGGTCCGGGCGATCAACGGCGCGGTCAGCACCGCATCCGCCGCTCCCGCCGCAACGACCCGCCCCCGGTTCAGCAGCACCACATCGTCGGCGATCCGTCCCGCCAGATGCAGGTCGTGCAGCACCACCACCACGCCGCGCCCGGCATCCGCCACGGCGCGCAGCCGCGCCAGCACGTCCAGTTGATGCGCCGGGTCCAGGCTGGCCAGCGGCTCGTCGGCCAGCAGCCAGTCCGGCTCCCCCGCCAGCACCCGCGCCAGCAGCGCGCGCCCCCGCTCCCCGCCCGACAGGCGTTCGACGCCGCGCCGGGCCAGATGCTCCACATCGGTCTCGGCCATCGCCCGCGCCACCGCCGCGCGGTCGGCATCGGTCTCGCCCCAGCGCCCCCGATGCGGCAGGCGGCCCAACGCCACCAGCGTCGCCACGTCGATGTTCCAGTGCACATCGCCGTCCTGCGGCAACAACCCGATCCGCCGCCCCCGCTCGCGCCGGTCGAGCGCCGTCACCCCGGTGCCGTCCAGCGTCACGCGGCCCGCATCCGGCCGCCGCAACCCCGCCACGCAGGACAACAGGCTGCTCTTGCCCGCCCCGTTCGGCCCCAGCAGCGCGGTCACGCGCCCCTGCGCAAACGCGAACGACACCTCGTGCAGCACCGGATTGCCGCCCAGCGCCAGCGAGACGCCCTCGATCGCCAGCACGCTCATGCCAGCCCCCGCCGCATGCGGATCAGCAGATACAGGAAGAACGGCCCGCCCAGCATCGACATCGCCACCCCCAGCCTCAGTTCGCTGACCGTCGGCGCGATCCGCACCAGACTGTCCGCCACCGTCACCAGCAGCGCCCCGCCCAGCGCGGAGGGCAGCAGGATCGCCGAGGGGCGATTACCCGCCAGCGGCCGCACCAGATGCGGCACCATCAGCCCGACAAAGCCGATCACCCCGGCCGTCGCCACGCTCGCCCCCACGGTCAGCGCGGTGCCCGCGATCACCGCCAGTTGCAGCCGCCGGGGATCGACCCCGATCGACCGTGCCGCCGCCTCGCCCAGCGTCAGCGCATCCAACGACCGCGCCGTCGTCGCCAGCACCGCCATCCCGCCTGCAATCAGCGGCAGCGCGACCTTTACGTCGTCCCAGCTCCGGTCGGTCAGCGCGCCGATCAGCCAGGTGACGATCTCGCTGGCGACGAACGGCGTCGGCGCCAGGCTGATCGCCAGCGTCGTCAGCGATCCCGCGATGCTGGTCAGGATCATGCCCGCCAGCGTGAACAGGATCAGGCTGCCCGACCGCCCGGCGATCAGCGCGAGCAGCGCCATCGTCACGCCTGCCCCGGCCAGCGCGAAGCCCGGCAGCAACCACGCCTGCGCCGCATAGCCGAAGAACAGCGACAAGACCGCCCCCAGCGCCGCGCCCGACGACACGCCGAACAGCCCCGGATCGGCCAGCGGGTTGCGCAGATAGCCTTGCATCACCGCGCCCGACAGGCCGAGCGCCGCGCCCACCGCCATCGCCAGCACGGTGCGCGGCAGGCGCAACTCGGCGATGATGATCCCGCGCGGATCGTCCGCAGTCCATGCGCCCCACGGCACCCAGACCTTGCCCGCCGCCACCGACAGCAACGCCGCCGCGATCAACGCCAGCAGCAGAAACAGGCTCAACCGCTTCATCGCCCCAAACCTTCTCGTACCGTCCGCAGCCGCGCCATCGCCGCGACGATCGTCGGGCCGCCGCAATTCATCAGCCGCGCCGGATAGGGCGCCACCGTGATCCGCTCGCCCAGCCGCCGCACCGCCGGATGCCGCGCCAGCCGGTCGCCGCCGGCCTCCGCGGTGCCCACCGACAGCAACACCCGCGGCGGTCGCGCCACCAGATATTCCAGCGGCAGCACGTCCCATTTCTTCAGGCCATAGGCCGCGCTCATGTTGCGGAACCCGCTGCGCGCCAACAGGTCGTCGGACAGGGTTCCCGCCCCCGGCACCAGTCCGCCACCCTGCCAGATCAGCGCCGGCACCTTTGCCCCCGCCACCGGCCGCGCCGCCGCCGTGATCGCGCGCGCCAGATGCGCGCCCCGGTCGGCATGGCCGATCGCGGCGGCCATCTCGCGCACCTGCGCCACGCTTTCGTCCACGCTGTCGGGCACCGGATATTGCACCAGCCGGATCTTCATCCGCTTCAACGCCGCGATCGTGGAGGGTGCGACATGGGGGCCGCTCAGCACCAGATCGGGGCGCAGCGCCACCACCTCCTCCGCGGTGCCCGAGGTCGCGTGAAAGCGCCGCGCGAGGTCCAGCGGGATGGAGGAGGCGCGCGCATCCTGCGAATAATGGCTGATCCCGGCGATCTCGGCGGGATCGGCGATGCGCATCAGGATCGCATCGATGCACGGATTGATCGACACGATGCGCAAGGTCCCCGGCACCGGCACCGGCACCGGCGCCGCCGACACCGTCATCAGGCACGCCGCCGCGCCGATCGCGCGCGCCATGCTCAATATTCGACACCCTTCTGCGCCTTGAAGCCCGCGTTGTAGGGATGCTTCACCTCGCCGAACTCGGTCACCAGATCGGTGATCTCCAGCAGTTCGGGCTTTGCATGTCGTCCGGTGATGCAAATGTGCTTGGTGAGCGGCCGGTCCTTCAGGAACGCGACGATCTCGTCCGCCGGCAACGTCCCGTCGCGCAGCACGATGTTCAGTTCGTCCAGGATAACGAAGTCGATCTCGGGGTCGAGGATCATCGCCTTGGACCGCTCCCACGCGGCGCGCGCGGCGCGGATGTCCTGCTCGCGGTCCTGCGTGTCCCAGGTGAAGCCTTCGCCCATCACCTCGAAGGTGGCGAGATCGGGATGCGCTTCGAAGAAGTTGCGCTCGCCCGTCTCCCACTTGCCCTTCACATATTGCAGGATGGCGACCTTCATGCCCCAGCCGATGCTGCGGATCGCCATGCCGAAGGCGGAGGACGACTTGCCCTTGCCGTTGCCGGTATGGACGATCAACAGGCCACGCTCCAGCGTGCGCCTGGCCTGCATCTTCTCGCGCGCCGCCTGCATCCGCTTCATCTTGGCGTTGTGGCGGGCATAGTCCTCGGGCGTATCGGTCATCGCTTGAACTCCTGTAACGCGTCGGCCAGTCGCCGCACCGCCGCCTCGTCTCCGGGCAGGCCGATGCGCAACCGGTCCGGCTGGTCGGCCAGCGGCCGCACCAGGATCGCACACTCGGCCAGATGGCGGAACAGGCGCCCGGCACCGGGTACCGCGACCAGCCGGAACAACCCCGCCCGCCCCGACACCGCGAACCCGGCTGCATCCAGCACCGCATCCAGCGCCACCGCCGCATCCCCGATCCTGCGCACCTGCTCCACCTGCCACGCCGTGTCGCCATAGGCCTGCGTCCCGATCGTCACCGCCGGCCCGCTCACCGGCCAATCCCCCAGCAACGCCCGCAAGGTGTCCGCCAGCGCCGGCGCCGCGATGACGAAACCGAGCCTCACCCCCGGCAACCCATAGAATTTGCCGAACGACCGCAGCACCACCAGCCTCGCGTCATCCATCGCCGCCAGCCCCGGCGCCGGGTCGGCATAGGCCTCGTCCACCACCAGCATGCCGCGCGCCAGCAGGTCGCGGGCGCTCACCGGGTCCAGCCGCCGGCCGTCGGGGTTGGCGGGGCTCGCAAGAATGGTCAGGTCGTGGCCGCCCTGCCCCAGCGCCTCCCAAGCGATCGGCACCGCCGCCGGCCACGCCGCCCGGTGCCCGCCATAGCCCGGCACCACCACCGCCGGACGCTCCCCCGGCATCAGCAGCGCCAGCAGCCGCATCGCCAGGTCCGTCCCCGGCACCGCCACCACCGCGCGCGCGCCGGGCACCCCGAACGCGCGCGCCGCCGCCGCCTCCAACGCCGCCACCGCCCCGCTCTCCGGCAGGCGCGCCAGCCCGGTCTCCCCCACCGGATAGGCCCGCGGCGCGATCCCCGTCGACAGGTCGATCCAGTCCTCGCCCCCGAACACGGCCCGAGCCTCCGCCACCCGGCCGCCATGCACGTAGAACGGTGCCAGATCCCCCGCGCCGATCATCGCCTCAATACGCCACCCGCACGCCCACAAACCCCGCCCGCCCCTGCTGACCGTAATCGAGCACCGTTTGGTAGCGTTCGTCGAACAGGTTCTCGATCCGGCCATAGACGGCCAGATTGCCCGTCACCGGCATCGATGCGCGCAGGTCGACCAGCGTGTACCCATCGAGCCGGCGAACATTGGCCGCATCGTTGAAGCTGTCGCCGATGCTCGTCACCGTCGCCCCCGTCTCCAATCCGAACGCCCAGCGGTAATCGGCATTCACCGTCACGCTGTGATCCGGCCGCTGCGCCAGCCGCCGCCCGAAACCGGCGGTGCCGGTCGAGCGATCCTCGGCATCCAGATAGGTGTAGGCCGCACTCAGCCGCAACGCCTCGACCGGCACCAGCGCCAGGGTGAACTCCAGCCCCTGTGACCGCGCCCGCGCGACATTGTCATAGGTACCGAACGGCCGCCCCGCACAGATGCCGGAAAGCGGCGCCGCGCACGATACGAAGGTGATCAGGTCGCGCGAGGTGCGGTGGAACCATGTCGCGCTCGCCTCGATCGCACCGTCCAGCGCGCGCTGCGTGATGCCCGCGTCCCAGCCCTTCGACCGTTCGGGATCGAGCAGCGCGTTGCCATATTCGCTCTGCAACTGGTACAGCGTCGGCGCCTTGAACCCTTCCGAATAGCTGCCCCGGAACAGCGTATTGCCGCCATTGGGCGACCAGACGCCGCTGGCCGATACCGTGGTCGTGCCGCCGAACACGTTATGGTCGTCATGGCGCACGCCGCCCGTCACGGTCAGCCCTGCGACGGGCGTCACCGCCAACTGGCCATAGACGCTGAACAGCCGCGCCCGTCCGCGCGTTTCCGGCCCGCCAAAGCTCGTGGTGGTGAACCGCGTCACCTCCCGCTCCGCGCCGAACGTGCCCTGCACCGCGTCGCTCAGGTCGAGCAGCCCCTGATATTCGATGCGCTCGTTGCGGCCATTGCCGCGAAACGTCTCGGTCGGCACCCCGTCCGGATCGATGTTGCGCCGCCGCGTCTGCGTATAGGCATAGCCCAGCCGGTTGCGCAGCCGCCCGTCGAACAGCGCCAGGTTTGCGCCGCCATAGCCGACGAACTGCTTCGACGTGCCATATTCGCGCGTATCGCCAAAGGTGAAGGCGGGTGCCGGAAAGCCGTCAATCTCCGTCCGGCCATCCGAATAGAAGCCGCGCAGGTCCAGCGACAGGTTGGTGGCAACGTCCACCGTCACGCTGCCATTGGCGCCGTAGTTGCGATATCCGTCGCGCTCGGTCCCGCCGGCAAAGGCGGACAGGCCGTCGCTGGTGAAATACCCGCCGCCAAGGCTCGCCGCGACCGGCCCCGCCTTGCCCGACACATTGGCGAACACCTGCCCCGTATCACGCCAGCCCCCTTCCGCGCGCGCGTTGACCGACAGCGCCTCGGTCGGCTGCCGCGTGATCAGGTTCACCACACCGCCGATCGCCTGGCTGCCCCACAGCACCGACTGCGCACCCCGCAGCACCTCGATCCGCGCGATATTCCCCACCAGAAGTCCGCCGAAGTTGAACCCGCCGCCGGGCGCCGACGGATCGTTCAGCTTGATGCCGTCGATCAGTGCCACCGTCTGGTCGGTTTCCGCACCGCGGATGCTGACCCCGGTCTGCGTGCCGATCCCGCCGTTGCGCGCGATGGTCACGCCGGGCGTCTGGCGCAGCAGGTCGGCCACCGCCACCGACTGGCGCCGCGTGATCTCTGCGGTGTCCAGCACGCTTATCGCCTGGCCTACCCGGTCGATCGGCTGCGCGGCGCGGTTGGCCGTCACCACGATGCGGTCGTCGGCGCCCTGCACCTGTTCCAGTCCGGCATTGGACTGCGCGCTCTGGCCCCAGGCCGGCAGCGCGGCGAGCAGCACCGGTGCCGCCAATAGATATCGAATCGTCACAGCTCTTGTTTCCCCCTTCGCGTTCGCAACCGGGGGCACGCGCACGGGCGGCGCCGAACAAGCCCCGCTGCACCCACGCCCCCAAAGACGTCGTCACGCGAGGATCATTCCTCGATCGCCCGGCACACCCCGTCCGCGCGAAGGACAGACCGCGACAGGCAGGTCTCCTGGCTCCCGGGTCAGCGCCGCGCCCGGCCTTCCCGGATCAACTCCAGTGGCATGGGGATGGGCGAGGCTCGCCGGTCACAGTTGCGGGGGCAGCTTCGGATCACGACGGCCCGGTCCGGGCGTCGCTTCCGAATTCCCTTTTCATCCCGTCTCCGGGAACCTGTCACGCTTGCGCCCTTAGGCGGGGGCGGGCACGGGGGCAAGATGGCGACGACGTTGTTCCTCGGGGGTGCCCGCTCGGGCAAGAGCCGGCTGGCCCAGACCGCGGCGGAGCGCTTCGCCGCGCCGCTGATCTACTGCGCGACGGGCCAGGCGTTCGACGACGAGATGGCGGAGCGCATCGCCCGGCACCGTGCCGATCGCGACGGGCGCTGGACGACGATCGACTGCCCGGTCGCGCTGCCCGCGGCGATCCGCGAGGCCGTGGGCGGTGCGATCCTGGTCGATTGCCTGACCCTGTGGCTGACCAATGTCATGCTCGGCGGTCACGACGTCGCTGCCGCCCGCGCCGACCTGCTCGCCGCGATCGGCGTGGCGCGCGCGCCGCTGTTCCTCGTCTCCAACGAGGTGGGGCTCGGCCTCGTCCCCGAAACCCCGCTCGGCCGCGCCTTTCGCGACGAGGCGGGCCGGCTCAACCAGGCGGTGGCCGCGGTGGTGGAGCGCACCTATTTCGTCGTCGCCGGTCTGGCGCTGCGCCTGCAGCCGTCCGATATTTGACGTGCGCGACCCCGCCCGCAAAAGAAGATCATGCCCACCGACAAACGCACCACCGGACGACCCACCCGCGAACAGGCGCAGCAGATCAACGACCTGGTCCTCACCGGCGCGCGCGAGGCCTTTTGCTGCCGGGGCATCGACGGCACCTCGATGGAGGAGATCGCCGCTGCCGTCGGCGTCAGCAAGCACACCATCTATCGCCGCTATCCCGGCAAGATGGCGCTGCTCGACGCGGTGGTGACGCGCGACCTTGAGCGACTGGCCGAGGCGTTCGTCGAGGGCGACGGCGCGGAAAACCCCCTCGCCGCGCTGAAGCGCGCCTCACGCCATTTCTTCGGCTTCTGCCTGTCGCCCGACAATGTCCGCTTCATGGCCTTTCTCACCTCGGAGGCCGCCTATTCGGAGGAGCTGCGCACCCGCTTCGCCGCGTGGAACCGGATCATGTCCGCGCCCATGCTCGACCGCATCCGCCACGCGCAAGCCGCCGGCCTGCTCCGCCAGGCCGATCCGACCTGCCTCTACCATCTGCTCGGCGACCTGCTCGACGGGCCGACCCGGCGCCTGCAATTCGGCCTGCCCGATCCCTTTTGCGGCCTTTCGCCGGATGCATTTTTCGAGGAACGCTGGCGCGTCTTCCTGCGCGACGCCGCGATCTGAAGGAACGCCGGCCCACGCCGCCGCGTTCGCGCCCGCATGGCCGACGACTTCCTGATCTTCCGTCCCGACGATGTCGACCTCGCACGCTCGCCGCTGCGTCGCGGGATCGCCGAGCCGACCTATGTGCTGGGCGCATTCAATCCCGGCATGGCGCGATTGCCGAACGGCAACCTGCTGCTAATGGTCCGCATCGCAGAGGCATTGGCGCAGCCGGTGGTGGACGGCCATGTCCGCGCCATCCGCTGGACGACCGGCGGCTATGTGCTCGACCGCTACCCCCTTGCCGGCGTCGACATGACCGACCCGCGCCAGTTCGCGCTGAAGGGCCATGCCCACCGCATGCTGGCGCTCACCTCGCTGTCCTGGCTGCTGCCGGTCGAACTCACCCCCGATGGCGAGCGCATCGTCGCGGTCCATTACGACAAGGCGATCGAGCCCGCCGCCCCCTATCAGGATTACGGGGTCGAGGATGCCCGGATCAGCCGCATCGCCGACCGCTGGTACATGACCACCTGTTCGGTCTCTGCCGAGCGTCACTGCACCACCCTCCACATCTCCGACAACGGCATAGACTACCGGCTGGAGGGGATCGTCCTCGATCATCAGAACAAGGACATGATCCTGTTCGAAGGGCTGGTCGGCGACCGCTTCATGGCGCTGACCAGGCCATTGGGAGAGGTGTATTTCGCCTATCCCGAGGACAGCCCCTATGTCGGCGGCCCCGCGATCAACTTCGCCGCCTCGCCCGACGCGCTCCACTGGAAGCCGCTGGAGGCACCCGGCATCCGCGCGCGCAAGGGCTCCACCTCGGCGATGAAGATCGGCGGCGGCACGCAGCCGGTGCTGACCGACGACGGCTGGCTGACCATCTATCACGGCGTCGAGCGGCGCGAGACGGTGGGCATCTATCGCAGTTTCTGGGCGCTGCTCGACCGCGACCACCCCACCCGCATCCTGCGGCTGGAGGACGATGCACCCTTGATCGAGGCCGCCCCCGCCCTCACTGCCGACATCGCACACCAGATGTACCTGCCGACCCCCGTCGTCTTTTCCACCGGGCTGGCCGATGGCGGCGACCATTATCTGGTCGCCAGCGGCGAGGCCGATCTCGCCTGCCGGATGACCCGCCTGCGCAAGGATCGCTTCCGATGAGCATATCGGCCCCGGAAGCACCCCCGGAAGCACCCCCGGAAGCACCATGGTGGCGATCCGCCGTCCTGTACCAGATCTATCCCCGCTCGTTTCAGGACAGCGACGGCGACGGCATCGGCGACCTGAACGGCATCGCCGCCCGGCTCGATTATCTGGTCGGTCTCGGCGTCGATGCGATCTGGATCTCGCCCATCTTCCCCTCGCCCATGGCCGATTTCGGCTATGATGTGGCGGATTATTGCGGGATCGATCCGCGCTTCGGCACGCTGGCCGATTTCGACGCGCTGCTCGCCGCCGCGCATGCCCGCGGGCTGAAGATACTGCTCGATTTCGTGCCGAACCACAGTTCGGACCAGCATCCCTGGTTTCGCGAAAGCCGCGCGTCGCGGAACAACCCGAAACGCGACTGGTATCTGTGGCGCGACGCCGCACCGGATGGCGGCGTGCCCAACAACTGGATCAGCGATTTCGGCGGCCCCGCCTGGGAATGGGACGAGGCGACCGGCCAATATTACTACCATGCCTTTCTGAAGGAGCAGCCAGACCTCAACTGGCGCAACCCGGATGTGCGTGCGGCGATGCTGGACGTGCTGCGCTTCTGGTTCGCTCGCGGCGTCGATGGCTTCCGCATCGACGTGCTGTGGCACATGGTCAAGCATGCCGACTTCCCCGACAATCCGTTGAACCCCGCCTGGCACGTCAGCATGGGCGAGATGCACCGTGTGCTGCAACTCCACTCCACCGACCAGCCCGAGGTGCACGCCATCGCCGGCGACATGCGCCGCATCGCCGACGATTACAGCACCCCCGGCGAGGAGCGCGTGCTGATCGGCGAGATCTACCTGCCGCTCGAACGCCTGATGCACTATTACGGGCAGGACGAAAGCGGCGTCCACCTGCCCTTCAACTTCCAGTTGATCGACGCCCGCTGGGACGCGCGCACGCTGGCGCAGATGATCGCCGATTATGAGGCAGCGCTCCCCCCCGGCGGCTGGCCCAACTGGGTGCTGGGCAACCATGATCGCCCACGCAGCGCCACCAAGCGCGGAGCCGAACAGGCCCGTGTCGCCGCCATGCTGCTGCTCACCCTGCGCGGCACGCCCACCCTTTATTATGGCGACGAACTGGGGCTGGAGGATGCGACCATCCCGCCCGACCGGGTGCAGGACCCGCGCGAGTTGCGCGAACCCGGCCTCGGCCTCGGCCGCGATCCGGTTCGCACACCGATGCCATGGGATGCCGGCCCCCATGCCGGCTTCTCCACCGCCGAACCATGGCTTCCGCTCGGGGCGGACTGGCGGACGCGGAACGTCGCGGCCGAACGGGATGACCCGGCCTCGATGCTGTCGTTGCACCGGGCGTTGCTCGCCCTGCGCCGCCGCCATCCCGCGCTCGGCGTCGGCCAGTTCCGGTTGATCGAGGCGGAGGGCGATGTTCTCGCCTATGAACGCGTCTGCGGCGACGACCGCATCGTCGTCGCGCTCAACCTCGGCACGACGCCGCACCCCGTCATCCTGCCGCCGGGCGCATGGCGCCTGCTGCTGTCCACCACCCCCGACCCCTTCACCGATACCCTCGCGCCCAACCAGGGCGTCATCCTCCAGCCAGAACGGTAACGCCCTTTTCATGAAGATCGCGATGATCGCCCCGATCGCCTGGCGCACCCCGCCGCGCGCCTATGGTCCCTGGGAACTCGTCACCAGCCTGCTGACCGAGGCGCTCGTCGCACGCGGGGTGGACGTCACCCTGTTTGCCACCCAGGACAGCATCACCGCCGCCACCCTCGCCGGCCCCGTCCCCGCCGCCTATTCCGAAGATCCCTCGATCGACGCCAAGGTATGGGAGATGCGCCATCTCTCCACCGTCTTCGCGCGCGCGGCCGAATTCGACCTGATCCACAATCAGGCCGACTTCCCCGCCCACGCCTTCGCGCCCCTCGTCTCCACGCCGATGGTCACCACCATCCACGGCTTCTCGTCCGACCGCATCCTGCCGATGTACGCGCCCTATCAGGACCGCGTGCACTATGTCGCGATCTCGAACGCCGACCGCCACCCCGCGCTCCGCTACGCCGCCACCATCCACCACGGCATTCCGGTGGACGACTTCCCCTTCGACCCCGTCGGCAGCGATGACCTCCTCTTCTTCGGCCGCATGCACCCCGACAAGGGCGCCCGCGAAGCGATCGACGCCGCCCGCGCCACCGGCCGTCGCCTCCACATGGCCGGCATCGTTCAGGATCAGGGTTACTGGGACCGCGACGTCCGGCCGCATGTCGACGGCATCCGGGTCGTCTATCACGGCCCGCTAGGCGGCGAGGACCGCACCCGCGCACTCGGCAATGCCAGGGCGCTTCTCCACCTCATCAACTTCGACGAACCCTTCGGCCTGTCGGTGGTCGAGGCGATGGCCTGCGGCACCCCGGTCATCGCGATCGACCGCGGCTCGATGCCCGAACTGATCGAAGACGGCGTCAACGGCTTCCTGGTAAAGGACATGGCGGAAGCGGTAAGGGCCATCGACCGCCTCGACACGATCGACCGCGCCGCCTGCCGCCGCGCCGCCATCGACCACTTCTCGATCGACCGCATGGCCGACGCCTATATCGCGCTCTACCGGGACATCCTTGATGCCTGAACCCCTCTCCCCTTCAGGGGAGGGGTTGGGGTGGGGCGTATCCACAAGCCCCACCTATGAGGAAGCGCCCCACCCCCGTCCCCTCCCCTGAAGGGGAGGGGAGAACAGCCCACACGCTAAAAGCTCACCCCAAAACCGCCCGCTCCATCCGCCGGAGCATCGCCGTAAACTCCGCCAGTTCCTCCTCCGAAAACTCGGCAAACAACCGCGCCTCCAGTTCCAGTGCCTTGGGCGCCACCTGCGCGTAGAGTTCCTCCCCCGCGCCCGTCAGCATCAACAGATGCGACCTGCGATCCCCGTCATGTGGCACCCGCGCGACCAGCCCGCGATCGGCCAGCGCGATCGCGGCGCGGCTGACCGTCACCTTGTCCATCCGGCTCCGCTCGCAGATCGCCGACTGCGCGATCCGGCCCTCTTCCGCCACGATCGCGACCAGCCGCCATTCGGGAATGCTCAACCCGAACAATTGCTCATACGCACTGGCGATATGCCCGCTCACCAGATTGGATGCGATCGACAACCGATAGGGCAGGAAATCGTCCAGCCGCAGCACCGCCGCACCGCCGTCTTGCGATCGTAACATTTGACACCATCCTTCCCGTGCGGCACATTGGTAACCAACGATACCAGATCAGGAGTTGGATGCCATGTCCGTCGAAACGAACCCGCTGGGCCTGGACGGCTTCGCCTTCTGCGAATTCACCTCGCCCGAACCCGAAGCACTGGCCCGCCAGTTCGAGATGATGGGCTTCGTGCCTGCACATCGCCACCCGACCAAGGCGATCACCCGCTATGTGCAGGGTCGCATCAACCTGCTGCTCAATGCGGAGGAAACCGGCCAGGCTGCCGACTTCCGTGCCGAACATGGCCCGTCGGCCAGCGGCATGGGCTTTCGCGTCACCGACCCCGCCGCGGCCCACGCCCATGCGCTTCAGCACGGCGCGGTCGCGGTCGATCCCTCTGTCGGCGCGCTGGGCGCGGACAGCTTCGCGGTCGAGGGTATCGGCGGCTCCTATCTCTACCTCGTCGCCGCCGGCGGGGACATGTACGCCGACTGGATCGAAATCCCCGGCTGGCAACAGGCGGCACGGGAAAACAGCGTCGGCCTCGACCTGCTCGATCACCTGACCCACAATGTCCGCCGCGGCGAGATGCGCACCTGGTCCAGCTTCTACGGCCGCATCTTCGGCTTCGAGGAGCAGAAATACTTCGACATCAAGGGCAAGGCGACCGGCCTGTTCAGCCAGGCGATGATCGCCCCCGATCAGGCGATCCGCATCCCGCTCAACGAAAGCCAGGACGAGAACAGCCAGATCGAGGAATTCATCCGGCAATATCAGGGCGAGGGCATCCAGCACCTCGCGCTGACCACCGACGACATCTACACCACCGTCGAAAAACTGCGCGAGCGCGGCGTGCGCCTGCAGGACACGATCGAGACCTATTTCGAACTGGTCGACAAGCGTGTCCCCGGCCATGGCGAGGATCTGGAACGCCTTCGCAAGAACCGCATCCTGATCGACGGCTCGGTCGAGCGCGGCGAGGGACTGCTGCTCCAGATCTTCACCGAGAACATGGTCGGCCCGATCTTCTTCGAGATCATCCAGCGCAAGGGCAATGAAGGCTTCGGCAACGGCAATTTCCAGGCGCTGTTCGAGTCCATTGAACTCGATCAAATTCGTCGGGGCGTCATCACCGTCGACGCTTGAGAAAGAAGTGGATCACGCGAAGGCGCGAAGACGCGAAGAGATACCGTCCCGGGCAAGCGATCGCGTCAGCGGTCAAACCGATGCCTGCGGGTCGATATGGGAAGGCCGCTCACGCGGCATACGCATCATCTTCGCGCCTTCGCATCTTCGCGTGAACAATCTTCTTGCAGGAGATCGGCGATGACCGACTACACCCCCGGCTTCGGCAACCACGTCTCGACGGAGGCCGTGCCCGGCGCCCTCCCCATCGGTCGCAACTCGCCGCAGCGCCCCGCCTTCGGTCTCTATGCCGAGCAACTGTCGGGCACCGCCTTCACGGCGCCGCGTCACGAGAACCGCCGCTCCTGGCTCTACCGAATGCGCCCCACCGCGGAGCATCCGCCGTACACCCGCTACGAGGGCGCCCCCCGCTTCGCTCCGGGCACCGTCGAAGACCCGCTGCCCCCCAACCGCCTCCGCTGGGACCCCATCGCCGATCCCGCCCCCGGCACCGACTGGCTCGACAGCCTGACGACGATGCTCGCCAACCGCGACCCCGCCGATCTCGAGGGTGTCGCCATCCACCTCTACGCCGCGAACAAGGACATGCAGGACCGCGTCTTCATGGACGCGGACGGCGAACTGCTCTTTGTCCCCCAGTCCGGCCGCCTCGCGATCTTCACCGAACTCGGCCGCCTCGATCTCGCCCCCGGCCAGATCGCCCTCATCCCCCGCGGCGTCCGCTTCCGCATCACCCTCCCTGACGGAGCCGCCCGCGGTTATGTCTGCGAAAACCACGGCGCCCTGTTCCGCTTGCCCGATCTCGGGCCGATCGGTGCCAACGGCCTCGCCAATCCCCGCGATTTCGAGACGCCGCACGCCTGGTATGAGGATCGGGATACCCCCACACAGGTCGTCCAAAAATATCTCGGTCATCTGTGGACGACCCAACTCGATCACAGTCCGCTCGACGTCGTCGCGTGGCACGGCAATCTCGCGCCCTGGCGCTATGACCTGTCGCGCTTCAACACGATCGGCACGGTCAGCTTCGACCATCCCGATCCGTCGATCTTCACGCTCTTGACCTCGCCCTCCGACGTGCCCGGCCGTGCCAATGCCGATTTCGTCCTGTTTCCGCCGCGCTGGATGGTGGCGGAGGATACGTTCCGCCCGCCCTGGTTCCACCGCAACGTCATGTCCGAGGCGATGGGCCTCATCACCGGCGCCTATGATGCCAAGGCGGAAGGGTTTCAGCCCGGTGGCCTTTCGCTCCACAACCTCATGGCCGGCCACGGGCCGGACCTCGCCAGTTGGCAGGGCGCCTCGCATGCCGCATTGAAACCGCACAAGATCGACGGCACGATGGCGTTCATGCTGGAAAGCTGCTGGCCCTATCGCCCCACCCGCTTCGCGCAGGATCATGCGCAGCTCGATTATGATGCGGTGTGGAAGGACTTCCCCAAGGCCCTGCTCCCGTGACCCTGCGGCTGCACGGCTATTGGCGCTCCAGCGCCGCCTACCGTGTCCGCCTCGCGCTCGGGCTGAAGGGGCTGGCCTATGAACAGGTTCCGCACGACCTGCGCACCGGCGCGCAGTCTACGCCCGACTACCGCGCGCTGAACCCGCAGGCGCTGCTGCCGACGCTGGAGGCGGACGGCCTGGTCCTGACGCAAAGCCCCGCCATCCTGGAATGGCTGGACGAGCGCTTTCCCGATCCTCCGCTGCTGCCCGCCGACCCCGATGCGCGCGCCGTCGTTCGCGCCATGGCGGCGATCGTCGCCTGCGACATCCATCCGGTGAACAATCTGCGCATCCTCTCCGCGCTTCGTCGCGACTTCGACGCGCAGGATGTCGCGGTCTCGCGCTGGATACGCCGCTGGATCACCCAGGGCTTCGAAGCGCTGGAGGTGATGATCGCCCGTCACGGCGGCGGTTTCGCCTATGGCGACACGCCGACGATCGCCGACTGCCACCTGCTCCCCCAGGTCTATAACGCACTGCGCTTCGACCTCGACCTCGCCCCCTTCCCCCTCCTCGCCGCCGCCGCCGCAAAACTCGACGCCCGCGTGCCGCAAGCCCATCCCGACGCGCAGCCGGACGCGCCATGAACGACAGCGGCGCAAGCGAAGCGCGCCTGACCGCCACCCCCGCCGGTGTTCGCCTGGGGCCGCTCGACACGATCGCGGACGGCGCCGCCCGCAACTTCGTTCTCCAGATGCGCGCCGGCCGGTTCCACGGCTTCATCGTCCGCCGCGGCGATGCCGTGCATGGCTATGTCGATCGCTGCCCGCACATGGGCCTGCCCCTCGCACAGGCGCTCGACGCCTATCTGACGCCTGACGACACCCATATCGCCTGCTCCTGGCACGGCGCCGTCTTCGCGGTGGAGAATGGGCTTTGCCTTGGCGGCCCCTGCACGGGCCAGCGGCTGACGCCGTGGCCCGTTACCGTCACCGATGGCCAGATCGTCACCACCACCAGTGACCGGGATTGATCGCGCGGCAACGATGGTGCAGCTTGGGGCGTTGTTACCGCAACCCGATACGAAAGGACGCCGTGAGCATGCTCTCCATCCTCCTTTTCGCCGCCGCGGCCGGCCAGGCCACCGACCGCCCCCCCGAATTCGGCATCGATGCGCCCACACCGAATATGTGGCAGGGCATCCAATATTATCCGACGCTCTACACCCAGGGCGACGACCGTGCCTTTCGCCGCCGCATGCTGGCCTTTCGCGAGGAAGCGTTGCAGCAACAGGCGCTCGATGGCGGCACGCTGACCGCCGAACATCGCGCCGAATTGCAGCGCAAGCTCGATCGCATCCACTTCCGCTACGCCGAACGTCGCCGCCGGGCCGACATATTGGCGGTGGATAGCAATGGTCGCGCGGTCTATTCGGCCGCCACGCGTCCGACCTTTGTGCAACCCCCGGGGCTGCGCCTGACCCGCGTGGCGAACTGACCGCCGGTCAGCGCGCCGCCATCGGCCGTTCGTCCCGGCGCAGCGTCAGGACCTCGACGCCGTCCTTCGTGACCGCGACCGTATGCTCGAACTGTGCCGAAAGCTTGCCGTCGCCGGTCACCACCGTCCAGCCATCGTCCATGGTCGACACCTTGCGCGTGCCCTGGTTGATCATCGGCTCGACGGTGAAGGTCATCCCCTCGCGCAGCGGCGCGCCCGTACCCGGCCGCCCGAAGTTCAGCACATCGGGCGCCTCGTGCATCTCGCGACCGATGCCATGGCCGCAAAAGTCGCGCACCACTGAATAGCCGTTCTTCTTGGCATGCCGCTCGATCGCAAAGCCGATATCGCCGACATGCGCGCCCGGTCGCACCTGCGCGATGCCCTTCCACATCGCCTCCTGCGCGACCCGCACCAGCCGTTTCGCGCCCGGTGACACCTCGCCGACCATATAGGTCTTGCTGGAGTCGGCGATGAACCCGTTCTTCTCCAGCGTAATATCCAGGTTGATGATGTCGCCGTCCCGGATAATCGTCGCCGCATCCGGCACGCCGTGGCACACCACCGCGTTGATCGAACAGTTCAGCACATAGGCAAAGCCATATTGCCCCTTGCTCGCCGGCCGCGCCGCCAGATCATGGGTGATGAAGCGGTCCACCATGTCGTTCACCGCCAGCGTCGACATGCCCGCCAAATCCTGTTCGTCCAGCATCTCGAATACCGATGCCAGCAACCGGCCGGACGTGCGCATCAACGCCAGTTCGTCGGGAGTCTTCACCATGTCAGGCCGCCACCGCCCGCACGCCGCCAACCTGTGCGGCCTCGACCTGCATCCTCATGATATCGTTGAACGAAAGCGTGGGATTGCACTCGGCAATCATGCCCACCTTCATCCAGAACTCCGCCTGCGCATTGATCGACCTGCACATCACAGCGCTCGCCCGACGCGCCTCTTCATGCAGGTCGTCGTCGATCTTCACGATACCCATGCCAAATTGCTCCTCGATATGGAACATATACGTTTCATATATTCGAGGTCAATCCGCCATGCCCCCTGCCGTCCCTCCCCATCGCAGAGGTCAGGTGGTCCCGTGAGGACCAAGCCCGATCCGACACCATCAGGTTCGGAGCTGATCGCGCCGATCCGCGGGATGAAACGCGATCCCGTGTACGGAGCATGTCAGGCGCAAAGATGGATCACCTACCGGCGGCACGCCAGGCATAGCTGTCACCTGCGAATGGCTGCGCGACCTTGCGCGTCAGGCGCGCACCATCAGGTCGACGCGTTCGCCATTTCACCGGACCGTACCCGCGATGACCGGACGGCTGTGACTTAGGCTGTCAACTCGGCCTGCGCCACCGCCTGCAGGCGCTCCATCAGTTGCGGCTCCAGCCCCAGGTCACGCCCGGCACGCTCGTTGCGGCCCAGCGTGCGAACGTCGACCCCGGTCACCCGTCCGAAGATCGTCAGCGCTTCCAGATAATAGCCCGCCGCGCTCGCATGATACTGGTCCCAGGTCCACAGGTCGACCTGCCCGAAGGCGATGCCGTCATAGGGATTGGGATCGGCGATCCGGTCGCGCATCGCCCGCGTCCATGCCTGTCCCACTGGAATCGCGCCGGCAATATCGGAACTGGCGCGCACCGCCAGGGCGTTGCCCGCCGCCAGTGTCTCGGCCATCGCGGCATAGCCCTGCCCCCGCCACGGACTGGGGTGGCGATAGGTCAGGTCGGCGCGGCTCCACGTCGTCACCAGCTCGACGCGCACCTTGGAGTTGGCGCGCTTCACCATGGCGGCCAGTTGCGCGGCCGCCCCGGCATGACGCATCGGGTCGCCGGGCTTTTCCGGGTCCAGCGTGCTATACCCTTGCAGGATCACCACGTCCCAGCGACGGTCGATCTGCCGCTGCTTATGTTCGAAATGATAAGCCAGATCCTTGCCCGGCACTGTCTCCAGGTTGACCTTCCAGTCGAGCTTCGCCTGCTCGGCAAAGGTCTTGAACAGCGCCGGCACGCCGCCGATCCCCTCCCGGTTCAGGTCGGTCACCGCATCGGGGCGGTAGCGCATCACCGGCGAATTCGCGCCAAAGGTAAAGCTGTTGCCGACGAACAGGATCGTCTCCGCCGCCGCCGGCGTGGCAATCAGCGCACCCAGCGCGGCAACGATGATCCCGATCCTCATGGCTTCCCCCAAACCCTGTGCGTGCACGCAACGCCCCTAGCCGCCTGGCGATCCTTGCGCCAACAGGCGATATACCCTATACCCCTATATGCTATGGCCCATGTCACGACCAACAAGGACAAGATCGTCGCGCGCGTTCGCCGCATCGCCGGGCAGGTCGCCGCGGTCGAACGCTCGGTGCTTGCCGACGCGGAATGTGCGGACACGCTGCATCTCGTCGCCGCCGTGCGCGGCGCGGTCGCCGGGCTGATGGACGAACTGGTCGAGGATCATCTCCACGCCCATGTCGCGGCCGCCGGCGTCACCGATGCGGAGCGTGCCGCTGCCGCCGCCGAACTCGCCAAGCTGCTCCGTCGCCACTTCCGCTAAAGGTTTCGCGACCATGGTCTCGCACGATCACGATTATCTGGGCCACCATCATGACGAGCATGCGCGCCGGACGCGCTGGGTCGTCTGGTTGAGCGCCGGCATGATGGTGGCCGAAATCGTCGCGGGCTGGCTGACCGGGTCGATGGCCCTGCTCGCCGACGGCTTCCACATGGCGACGCATGTCGGTGCGCTGGGGATGGCGGCGCTCGCCTATTCCTATGCACGCCGCAACGTCGGCAATCCGCGTTACGGCTGGGGCACCGGCAAGGTGGGCGAACTTGCCGCCTTCGCATCGGCACTGGTGCTGGGGATCGTATCGCTCGGCATCGCGGTCGAATCGATCATGCGGCTGGGTGAACATCACCCTGTTGCGTTCGGCGACGCCACGCTGGTCGCGGTTCTCGGCCTGCTGGTCAATCTCGCAAGCGCGGCGCTGCTCGGCGGCGGGCACCATCATCACGGCTCCCGGCATGATCATGATCACGGCCATGACCATGACCATGACCATGGCGACGATGCCAATATGCGTGCCGCCTATCTTCATGTGCTGGCGGACGCGCTGACCTCGGTCATGGCGATCGCCGCGCTGCTGGCGGGACGCTATCTGGGCTGGTGGTGGCTCGATCCGCTCACCGGACTTATCGGCGCGGTGGTCATCGCACGCTGGTCCTGGACGCTGATGCGCGATGCGTCCGCGGTGCTGCTTGACGCCACCGACCCGGCGCTCGCCGCCCGCGTCCGCGCGTGCGTGGAAGGCGCCGGCGATGTCCAGATCCTCGACATGCACGTCTGGCGGATCGGCCCCGGCGCCCATGCCGCCATCGTGGAGGTGCGCGGCACCGTCACATCGGCCACCTTGCGCCAGCGCCTGTCGCCGATCCCCGCCCTTGCCCACGTCACCATAGAGGTGCGCTGAACCCTTTTTCCGTCCCGCTACGGTACGGAACCGGACCCTGACAAGCCGGGGCGGAGTGGGTTAGGATGCGTTCATGGCCGATGCCTGGCGCCCCCTTGCCGCGCGGATCACCGCGATCGCGATCCTGTCCGTCACCGCGGGCAGCGCCGCCATGTTCGCAATGGCGGCGGATGGTTCGGGCGTGGCGCCGCCCCCGGCCCGGAAGGCGGCCGCAAAGCTATCTCCGACTCCAACTCCCGCGCCCATTCCAACGGCGACCCCAACCCCGACCCCAACCCCGCTGGTCGTCCGCCGCATCCTTCACCTCGAAAAGCCCCTGCGCCACGGTGATTTCGTCTGGGACGATGCGGGCGTACCGGCGGGTCCACTGGTCATCACCATCGATCTGGCGGCGCAGACCATTTCGGCGTTTCGCGATGGCTACGAAATTGGCGCGGCCGCCATCCTGTATGGCGCGGATAACAAGCCGACCCCGCTCGGCGTCTTCCCGATCCTGGAAAAGGACGCCGATCACGTCTCCAACCTGTATGACGCGCCGATGCCCTATATGCTGCGTCTCACCCGCGACGGTGTAGCAATCCACGCCAGCGACGTGCGGTTCGGCTATGCGACCCATGGCTGCATCGGCGTGCCGCCCGGCTTCGCGCGACGCCTGTTCGCGGCGGCCAGGCTGGGTGACACGGTCATCGTCACCAATGGCAAGATGATGCAGATGGGCGATACGATCACCAGCTAGGGGCGGTCGCAGGGCGGGGCGGCGGTTTTCGGGGCGGGCGGCGGCACGGTCGCCTGGGGGCCCAGCGCTTCCCATTCCTGCACCCCGACGCCCGCCCCTTTCGATGCCACGAATTGCGCCCGCAGGCACCGGGTGGTCACGCGCGGGAAATCCACCGTCTGCCACCTATCGGCGGACGTGCCATAGGGGCCGGCCCCCCGGACCGGCTTCCAGCCGCCATCCCAATATTCCAGCCGCCACGATGCGGGCGGCGCCACCCCTTCGCCGGCCCCTGCCGGCTGGTCCGCGAAGAAGCGGATGCGGCTGCCGTTCAGCGTGACCGGCGCCGGCCAGCGATATTCGATCCACGGCGTTGCGGGATTGTCCTTGCCCCGCCAGCTCGACCACATG
>NZ_JALNUQ010000021.1:0-55325 GCF_026540875.1 Sphingomonas sp. GM_Shp_2 | reverse complement strand
GCCGGCGTCACGCTGTCGTCCCATTCCAGACGGTCGATCGCGACCGAGCGGCGGAAATGCCCGCCGCCCTTTGCGTCCGCGGTGTGGTAGGTGATGTACCACTTTCCCTTGAATTCGACCGCCCCCGCATGCGACGTGGTGGACGATACCGGCTTCAGCACGACCCCGCGATAGGTCCACGGGCCCAGCGGCGACGTGGCCGTGCCATAGGCCTGGCACGCATGGTATAGTGCTGGCGTGCACGGGCTGTCCGGTCCGGCGTTGTTGCCGGCGTAAAGCATATAATACACGCCCGTGCGCTTCATGATCCACGGCGCCTCGAAAAAGCCCGTCAGCCCCTCGATCACCTGCTCCGGCCCCTTGGCGCTTACCATGTCCGACGCCAGCTCCATCCCCCGCAACCGCCCGAACGTCCCCCAATAGATGAACACCCGCCCATCCTCATCCACCAGCACCGTCGGATCGATATTCTGGATGTCGTTGTTCTCCGGCACGCGCTGCGAGATGATCGGCCCCGCAGGATGCGCATCCTTCCATGGACCGCGGGGACTGTCCGATACGGCGACACCGATCGCGAACCGGTCCCGGGCGTCGCTGTTCCGCTCCTCGACGGGCGCGTAGAAGTAGAAGCGGCCGTTCCTGGCCTTCACGATCTGCCCGGCATAAGCGCGGCCCGGCGACGCCCAGGCGAACAGGCGCTCCGGCCGCGCGATGCCGGGATCATGGCGCCACCGACGCGACGCCGGATCCTGCGTGGATAAAAGCTGCCACTCGTTCATGATGAAGTCGTTCACCCCGTCGGGGGCCTCATCGCGCCCTGCCAGGATGTACAACGTATCGCCGTCGACCACAGGGGCGGGATCGGTCGTGTAATACTGTCCGTCTGCAAGGATCGGATTACCCGCAGACTGCACCGCTTGCACGCCAACCGCAGGCCCCGTCAGCAGCAATGCCGGCGCCGTCGCCAACCATCCGATCGACTTCATCACTATCTCCCGTTGCCGGTATCTTCCTCCAACTGCAATCGAATGACAATATACCGTATAACAATGATTGAAAGTTGTGCCGCGGGCCGATACGCTTCAGCGAACGGGCGCATTCCGGCGCCTTTCCGTCTCTCGCAGCTTCCTCAACGAGGTCCGTCATGCCGCTCCTTCGTCCTGCCATAGTGTTCGCCTTGACGTTGGGCACGGCTGCCTCCGCCTTGATTGCGCAGGATGGACCGAAAACGGCCGTTCACCCGGTCGCGACGACCGAATACAGCGTCGGCCCGTTCCGCCTGGCGCTGCGCCGGGACACGCAGACGCTGGCACGCCTGTCTCCTGCGGGTGAGCCGGGCTTCAGCTTCGTACCCACCTCGCGCGAAGCGGAACGAAGCGGCGATGGCTATAATCATCTCGGCGATCTCAACCTTCGCCTGCGTACCCCCGGCGGCACGTGGCGCGACTTCGCCTCCGCGCATGAACGCCGCCCGATCCGGCCCCTTCCCAGCGGCGGCACGATCATCGCCGCGGCCGACATCACCGCCAGCATGGGCGAAGGTGCCCCGGTCCGGGTCGAGCGCTATTGGCGCAACGAAGACGGGCGCCTTGCGCTCGCCTTTCGCATCACCAATACCACCGCGACACCGGTCGAGATCGGCGCGCTGGGCATGCCCATGGTGTTCGACAACATCATCACCGATCGCAACCTGGAACAGGCCCATGCGCAGGCCAGCTTCGTCGATCCCTATATCGGGCGCGATGCCGGCTATCTTCAGGTGACGCGCCTGAACGGGCTTGGTCCCGCGCTGCTCGTCCTGCCGGCCAAGAACACGCCGCTGGAAGCCTATGTCCCGCTGAAGAACCCGGGCGAAGCCGAGGACGGATCGATCTTCACCGATCGCAGCCCGCGCGGACAGACCTCGGAGGGCTTCTACGACTGGACGGTACATTCCGCCGGCTATGTCGAGCGTGAATGGAAAAAGGCGGGCGAACAGTGGAACGCCCCCACCGCCCGCACGCTTTCGCCGGGTGAAACGCTGGAAGTCGGCGTACGCTTCGCCCAGTCTCCATCGATCCGTGCGATCGAACCGACGTTGATCGCCAACAACCGCCCCGTCGCGGTCGGCCTGCCCGGCTATGTCGTTCCTACCGATCAGGATGCGGCGCTGTTCGTTCGCGCGCCGGCCGCGATCACCTCGATCGAGAGCTATCCCGCAGGCAGGGTTACGGCGAAGCCCGCCGGCACGGTGAAGGGCTGGACGCGGCTCGCGCTGCGCGGCAGCCAATGGGGGCCTGCGCGGCTGACGATCGGCTATGCCGACGGCACGAAGCAGACGGTCAGCTACTTCATCACCAAGCCGCTCGATCAGGCGATGGCGGACCTGGGGCGCTTTTCGACGAACCAGCAATGGTATGAGGGCAAGGGCGATCCCTTTGGCCGCAGCCCCGCCATCCTGACCTATGACAACGAAAGCAAGGCGATCGTGGATGTCGAACCACGCGTCTGGATCGCGGGGATGAGCGACGAGGGCGGCGGCGGCAGCTGGGTCGCGGCGACGATGAAGCAACTCGATCATCCCGACCCGCAGGAGGTCGCCAAGATCGAACGGCTGGTGGATGAAACCGTGCATGGCCGCCTGCAGGTGGTCAGCGGGCCACAGGCCGGTGGCGTGAAGAAGAGCCTCTTCTATTACGATCCGGTCAAGTTCCCCACGCTCTACACCGGCGATCCGGAGAAGTGGAAAAGCTGGACGTCGTGGAAGGAGAAGGACGCCAATGATCTTGGACGTGCCTACAACTACCCCCATGTCGCGATCGGCTATTGGGTGCTGTATCGCATCGCCCGCAATCATCCCGGCATGGTCACCCGGCACGATTGGCGCTGGTATCTGGACCGGGCGTATGAAACCTCGGTAGCGATGACGCGCGCGCATTATGCCGAGTTCGGCCTGATGGAAGGCGACGTCTTTCTCGACATCCTGAAGGACCTGAAGCGCGAAGGCATGACCGCAAAGGCCGCCGACATGGAGCGGCTGATGAAGGCGCGGGCCGATCACTGGCGCACGTTGCAATATCCGTTCGGATCGGAAATGGCCTGGGATTCGACCGGCCAGCCGGAAGTCTATGCCTGGATGCGCTATTTCGGTTTCCAGCCACAGGCGGACGTCACGCGCGAAGTGATCCTGGGATATGATCCGACGGTGCCCAGCTGGGGGTATAACGGCAATGCCCGCCGCTACTGGGATTTCCTGTATGGCGGCAAATATCCGCGTATCGAACGACAGATCCATCACTACGGATCGGCGCTGAACGCGGTACCCCTGTTCGATGCCTATCGCCAGAATCCGGCCGATCTGCACCTGTTGCGGGTCGCCTATGGCGGCATGATGGGCGGCATCACCAATATCGACCAGCAGGGCTTCTCGTCCGCCGCTTTCCATGCCTGGCCGGACATGATGAAATGGGACCCGTATAGCGGTGACTATGGCATGGGATATTATGGCCATGCCCTGACCGCGGCGACCTATCTGGTCGATCATCCGACCTTTGGCTGGGTCGGCTTCGGTGGGAGCGTGGTCGAAAACGCCGGCACGGTGACGATCGTCCCGAAGGACGGTGCACGCACCCGCTTGTTCGTCGCGCCCGTTGGTCAATGGATCACCCTGGAGGCCGGGCGGATCGCCGAGGCGCGTTACGTGCCGAACACCGGCCGGATCACCCTGACGCTGGATCCGGCGGCACCGAATACGCCAGCCGCGCGGCTATTCGTCGAAGGAACGATGGCGGGTGCCAAGACCTATGTCCTGAACAACGCCAAGATGGAGCGAGGTGGCTACACCGTGCCGCTCGGCCATGGCGCCACAAGCATCGAACTGACCCGGCCATGATCCGGTGCCCTCCCCCGGCCGGGGGAGGGCTTCGCATCACTGTTCCAAGCCCAACAGAAAAGACGCCGTGCATCGCTGCACGGCGTCTTTGTCCTGTCGCCAGGTCCCCGGACGTTCCCGCCCGGGGAAAAGCGGGTTCAGGCCTTCTGCGGAACGCCCGAAGCCGCCGCCACTTCGGCGGCGAAGTCGGATGCTTCCTTCTCGATACCTTCGCCGAGCTGGAAGCGGACATAGTCCTTCAGCACGATCTCGGCCCCGGCATCCTTGCCAGCCTTGGCAACGACGTCGCTGATCTTGGTCTTGCCGTCCATCACGAACAGCTGGCTGACCAGCGCATGCTCCTTGCGGTACTTGGCGATCGAGCCTTCCACCATCTTGGCGATGATGTCGGCGGGCTTGCCGCTCTCGCTGGCCTTTTCGGTCGCGATCGCGCGCTCGCGCTCGATCTCGGCCTCGTCCAGATCGCCTTCGTTCAGCGCCTTCGGGAAAGCGGCCGCGATGTGCATCGCAAGCTGCTTGCCCAGGCCCTGCAGCACCTCGTCGGACGCTTCGGACTCGAGCGCGACCAGCACGCCGATCTTGCCCAGGCCCGGCGATGCCGCGTTGTGGACGTAGGACACGACCGCGCCCTTCGACACTTCGAGGCGCTTGGCGCGGCGGATCGCCTGGTTCTCGCCAATCGTCGCGATGTTGTTGGTCAGCGTTTCCTCGACCGTCGTACCCGACGGCATCGCGGCGCCCTTGATCGCGTCCAGATCGTCACCGGTGTTGAGCGCGATCTGCGTCAGCTCGCGGACGAACGACTGGAACTGATCGTTCTTGGCGACGAAGTCGGTCTCGGAGTTGACCTCGATCGCGGCACCCTTGGTGCCGGCGGTCGCAACGCCGACCAAGCCCTCGGCCGCCGTGCGGCTGGACTTCTTGGCGGCCGCGGCCAGGCCCTTGGTGCGCAGCCAGTCCATTGCGGCGTCCATGTCGCCGCTGGTCTCGTTCAGCGCCTTCTTGCAGTCCATCATGCCGGCGCCGCTCTTTTCGCGCAGCTCCTTGACCATCGCTGCCGTGATCTCAGCCATGTTCCGTAATCCTCTTTGATCGTTCGATATGGTTGCGGGCGAGACGGGGCGTCGCCGCCCTATCCCGCCCGCATGACGTCTTGACGACGATTAGGCGTCGATCTGGCGCTCGGCCTCGGCGCCAGCGCCCTCGACGTTCGCCGCGGCGGGCTCTTCGACGCTCAGCGCTTCCTCGACGGGCGGCTCGGCCATGGCACCGACATCGGCGCCGCTGCGGCGCTGCTGCTCCTGGCCGCCGCGGGTCGCGGCGATCGCCACGGCCTCGCAATACAGGCGGATCGCACGGCTCGCGTCGTCATTGGCGGGCACCGGGAAGGCGATGCCGTCCGGCGACACGTTCGAATCGAGGATGGCAACGACCGGAATACCCAGCGTGTTGGCTTCCTTGATCGCCAGCTCTTCCTTGTTCGCGTCGATCACGAACATCACGTCGGGCACGCCGCCCATGTCGCGGATGCCGCCCAGCGACAGTTCCAGCTTGTCACGCTCACGGGTGAGCTGCAGAACTTCCTTCTTGGTCAGGCCCGCGGTGTTGCCCGAAAGCTGCTCTTCCAGCGACTTGAGACGCTTGATCGAGTTCGAGATCGTCTTCCAGTTGGTGAGCATGCCGCCCAGCCAGCGGTGGTTGACGAAATGCTGGTTCGAGCGGCGCGCCGCATCGGCAACCGCTTCCTGCGCCTGGCGCTTGGTGCCGACGAACAGCACCTTGCCGCCGCCGGCGACCGACGAGCTGATGAACTCCAGCGCGCGCGCGAAAAGCGGCACGGTCTGCGAGAGGTCGAGGATATGGACGCCGTTGCGGTCGCCGAAGATGTAGGGCTTCATCTTCGGGTTCCAGCGGTGGGTCTGGTGGCCGAAGTGCGCGCCGGTCTCGACGAGCTGCTGCATGGTGACGACAGGTGCCGCCATAGTGAAATTCCTTTCCGGTTTGTCCTCTGGAAAGCGGATGACGCGTCAGCCTAAGGCCTGCGCACCGGTATGTGATGCTTCCCATGCGGTGTTGAGGCGCGCGCCTTACCGCATCGGGCGGCATTCTGCAATCCGCGGAAAAACAGGTTGACCGCTGGAACGAATGTGGAACATACATGGACCACATAGAGGACACGGAGCGATTCGTCGCGTTTCACATGCGAAACGTCTTGAAATCGGTGCAACTCACCGATTCAGCCCCGGAACCTGTCCACTATGCGTCTGTTGATCGAGACGTTCGATTGAGCGTCGGACCGGAGGGCATCATGGTTACAGTGCTGAGTGTCTTGGTATTCGTGGGTGCCCTGGTCACTGCCGTGTCGGTGATCGCCATGATGGTCGCCCCCCAGTGGCGGCGCATTCTGCATCTTGCGTCCGGCCATGTCGAACCAGCGTTCACGCCGCTGAGCCAGCTGGTGGTGGCCGAACGCCGGATTGCCGTCAGGCGCTGGTCGTCGATGTCGCCGGCTTATGTTCCGGTGCGCCAGTCGCGCGCTGCCGCCTGACCCGACCGTAATTCACCATGCTGAACGGGATGCTGGCAAGATAGGCGACGCAGATCAGCGTGAGCGTGTGCCACGGCACAGACACCAGCGCCCCACCGAGCAGGACGACCAGCGCCAGCGCTTCGAAACGCACCGTACGGCGTAGGCGGAACGATCCCCACGAAAAGGTGGCGACGCTTGATACCATCAGCATCGCGATGAACGCGACCCAGGGGCCGACCAGATAGGGCGAGGCGAACAGCGTCTCGCCGGTCCAGAACCACAGATACATGGGCAGCATGGCAAGCCCCGCTCCGGCGGGTGCCGGAATGCCGGTCAGGAAGCCGGCCGACTTGTGCGGCTGCTCCACTTCGTCAATCGCGGCATTGAACCGCGCCAGTCGGAGAGCGCAGAACACCGCGAGCAGCAAGGCGCAGATCCATCCGATCCGCGGGGCGCTGGACAGCGACCAGAGGTAGAGGATCAGCGCTGGTGCGACGCCGAACGAAATGGCGTCCGACAGCGAGTCCAGCTCCGCCCCGAACCGGCTTTCACCGTGAAGCAGGCGAGCGATGCGCCCGTCCAGCCCGTCCAGAACGCCGGCGATCATGATCATCGCAACCGCGCTCTGCCATTCTCCGCCAATGGCGAAGCGGACGCCCGACAGACCGGAACAGAGGGCGAGCGCCGTTACCGCATTGGGGGCGACCGCCCGCAATGGCAGTCCGCGTGGCGCACGGCGCAGCCGGGACCGGCGCGGCAGCGCCATTACTGCGCGACGCCCGTAACGGGTCGTCCGCCGACGCGGCCGAGCACCGTTTCCCCGGCGATCGAACGCTGTCCCAGCGTCACCTGCGGCATCACGTCATCGGGCAGATACACGTCGACGCGGCTGCCGAAGCGGATCAGGCCGATGCGCTGGCCGGCCGCGACCATGTCTCCGGGCTTTACGAACCCGACGATCCGGCGCGCGACCAGCCCCGCGATCTGGGTGAAGCCGATCTTGCGACCGTCCCGGCCCTCGACCACGAAATGCTGTCGTTCGTTTTCGTCGGATGCCTTGTCAAGGTCGGCGTTGAGGAACTTGCCGGAGATATAGACGACCTGGCGGATCGTGCCTGCGACCGGGGTGCGGTTGATGTGGACATCGAACACCGACATGAAGATCGACACCCGCATCATCGGCGCGGTGCCCAGCTCCCCGGTCAGCTCGCGCGGAATGGGTACGCGCTGGATCATGGTGATGAGGCCGTCGGCAGGTGCGACGATCAGGTCGTCGCCCTGCGGCGTGGTGCGGATCGGATCGCGAAAGAACGCGGCCACCCAGATGCACAGGCCGATGAACGGCCAGAACAGGATCTTGGTGACAAGCGTGGCGAGCAGCGTAAGGCCGCCGGCGATCAGGACGTATTTGCGCCCTTCCGGATGGACGGCGGGGAAGCGCCACTTGACCGTGGTCGTGGCGACAGGGGGCTTTTCAAGCGAAGGCATCGCACCAGTCTACCGGTGGCGGACGCACGACACAATGTTTTCGGTACGCGACGGCCCGTGGTCCCTGCCCCCGGTTGATCCGGCCGCCCCCCTCCCCTAGACGCATGCCCAAACCACCCCTGCCAAGGAAGTGAAGATGGCCAAGATCAAGGTGAAAACGCCCGTCGTGGAGATCGACGGCGACGAGATGACGCGGATCATCTGGGAATGGATCCGCGAGCGCCTTATCAAGCCGTATCTGGACATCGACCTGGAATATTACGACCTGGGCATCCAGAAGCGTGACGAGACGGACGACCAGATCACCGTCCAGTCGGCCAAGGCGATCCAGAAGTACGGCGTCGGCGTGAAGTGCGCGACGATCACCCCCGACGAGCAGCGCGTCGAGGAGTTCGGCCTGAAGAAGATGTGGCGCTCGCCCAACGGCACGATCCGCAACATCCTGGGCGGCGTCGTCTTCCGCGAACCGATCGTCATCAAGAACGTACCCCGCCTGATCCCCGGCTGGACCCACCCGATCGTCGTCGGCCGCCACGCCTTTGGCGACCAGTACAAGGCCACCGACTTCAAGGTGCCCGGCAAGGGCAAGCTGACCATGAAGTGGGAAGGCGAGAATGGCGAGACGATCGAGGAGGAGGTGTTCGACTTCCCCGCGGCCGGCGTCGCGATGGGCATGTACAATCTCGACGAATCGATCCGCGACTTTGCGCGCGCATCGATGAACTACGGGCTGGGTCGCGGCTGGCCGGTGTACCTGTCGACGAAGAACACGATCCTGAAGGCCTATGACGGCCGCTTCAAGGACATCTTCGAGGAAGTGTACGCCGCCGAGTTCAAGGACCAGTTCCAGGCCGCGGGCATCGAGTATCAGCACCGCCTGATCGACGACATGGTCGCCTCCGCGCTGAAGTGGCATGGCGAGTTCGTCTGGGCGTGCAAGAACTATGACGGCGACGTGCAGTCGGATCAGGTGGCGCAGGGCTTCGGCTCGCTGGGCCTGATGACCTCGGTGCTGATGACGCCGGACGGCCAGACGATCGAGGCCGAGGCCGCGCATGGCACCGTCACCCGCCACTATCGCCAGCATCAGCAGGGCAAGGCGACGTCGACCAACCCGATCGCGTCGATCTTCGCCTGGACCGGCGGCCTGAAGTTCCGTGGCAAGTTCGACGGTACGCCGGACGTGACGCGCTTCGCCGAGACGCTGGAGCAGGTCTGCATCAAGACCGTCGAGAACGGCCATATGACCAAGGATCTGGCGATCCTTATCGGCCCGGATCAGCCCTGGATGACCACCGAACAGTTCTTCGAGCAGATCCGTTCCAACCTGGAAGCCGAGATGGGCAACTGGGCCTGAGCTGAACGACCGGAAAGCGGGCCCCGGCTATAACCGGGGTCCGTTTCCCTGAGTGAGGCTATTTCCCTTCCGCCTCCAGATACCGGATCACGTCGGCACGATCGAGCGGATCGGCAAGCCCGGCGAAGCTCATCCGCGTACCCGGCGCAAAACGCTGCGGATCGGTAAGCCAGCGATCCATCGTCACCCTGTCCCAACGCCCGCCGACACGCGACAGCGCCACCGTATAGCCGAACCGATCGCTGCCGCCCGCAACCGGCTTGCCCATGATCGCATGCAGGTTCGGCCCTGCACGGTCCAGTTGCCCCTGCCCGATCGTGTGACAGGCCAGGCATTGGCCGAACACGCGCCGGCCATTACCGGGATCGGCGACCCGCATCAGCGCATCGAGTGACGGGTTGGGCCCCGCCGATGCCAGCCGCCTGGCGTGGTCATCATCACCGCAACCCGCCAGCGCCAACAGGATCGTCACGGGCAGCGCCCACCAGCATATCGTCATGCCGCGCCAGATAGGGTCCCGCCCGCCCCCCGCGCAGTGGACAGTTCGTCCCATCGGGCGACCGGGCGCCCGGTTTGTACAAAACATACCTGACAAGGGGGACATGGGCTGGTTAAGCTGCGGCCATGGCACTTCGGCTCGACAATCACGGCTTCAGCGACGCGCTCGTCATCCTTGGTGCGGCAGGCATCGTCATCCCGGCCTTTGCCCGTTTCCGGGTCAGCCCGGTGATCGGCTTCATCCTGGTCGGCCTGCTGGTCGGCCCGGCCGGGCTCGGCTCGCTCGTGCCCGACGCCTCCTGGCTTTACTATGTGACCATTTCCGACCCGGAATCGATCGAGCCTTTCGCCGAGTTCGGCATCATCCTGCTGCTGTTCTCGATCGGACTGGAATTGTCGTTCCGGCGCTTATGGTCGATGCGGCGGCTGGTGTTCGGCACCGGCGTGACCGAACTGCTCGGCTCCGCCTTTCTGATCGGCCTGGCGCTGCATCTGCTGGGGCAAAGCTGGGGCGGCGCGATCGGACTGGGGCTGGCCTTGGCGCTCTCGTCCACCGCACTGGTGCTGCCGCTGGTGGGCACGACCAGTCCGGTCGGGCGCGGCGCGTTCGCGATGCTGTTGTTCGAGGATCTGGCGCTGGTCCCCATCATCTTCGCGCTTGGTGCGATGGCGCCGACCGCCAGCGAGGAAGGCTGGGTAGGCATCGCCGGCGTCGCCCTGCGTGGTGGCCTGACCGTGGTCGCGATGTATCTGGGTGGACGCATCGTCCTGCCGCGCCTGTTCGCACAGGCCGCGCGTACCAAAAGCCCGGAGCTGTTCCTGGCCGCGTCGCTGCTGGTGGTGATCGTCGCCAGCGTCGCGACCACCGCGGCCGGATTGTCGCCGATTGTCGGTGCGCTGCTCGCCGGCCTGCTGATCGCGGAAACCGAGTATCATTCCGAGGTTGAGGTGATGACCGCCCCGTTCAAGGGGCTGGCGCTCGGCGTCTTCCTTATCACCGTGGGCATGAGCCTGGACCTGCGCCTGATCGCCAAGAACTGGCCGTCGCTGCTCGCCGCCGTCGTCGGCGTCGTCGCGGTGAAGGCGATCGTCACCTATCTGCTGCTGCGCGTCGCCCATGCCCGGCGCGGCACCGCGGCGGAAACCGGCCTGCTGATGGGCAGCCCGTCGGAGACCACGTTGATCGTGCTGGGAACGGCGGCACAGGCGCAGTTGATCCAGCCGTCGACCGCCGCCTTCTGGCAGACCGTCACCGCGATCGGCCTGACGCTGACCCCGCTCCTCGCCAAGGCCGGGCGTATCGCCTCGCGCCGGATCGAGCAGGCCGGAGAAGGCCCGCCGATCCCCGAGGTGGAGACGGAAGGTCCCGGCGCGGTCGTCATCGGTTTCGGCCGGGTCGGCAAGCTGGTGTCGGACATGCTGACCGCGCACGGCCAGCGTTATCTGGCGGTTGAGGCGAACATCGACGCCGTGACCGAGGCGCGGCGGGCCGGCTATCCGGTGCTGTTCGGCGATGTCGCGCGGCCGGAACTGGTCGACCGGCTGAACCTGGCGCAGGCGCGCGCGCTGATCCTGACCATGGACGATCCGGTGCTGACCGTCCGGCTGGCGCGGCGTATCCGGCAGGCGGTGCCGGCCCTGCCGATCATCGCGCGGGCGCGCGATGCCAGCCATGCCGCCGAACTCTACCGTGCGGGCGTTACCGATGCGGTGCCCGAAACGCTGGAAAGCTCGCTACAACTCTCGGAGGCGGTGCTGGTTGATCTGGGCGTCGCGATGGGCCCGGTGATCGCCTCGATCCACGAAAAACGCGACGAACTTCGCCAGACGATCCGGCGCGAGGCGCAATTGACCCGCGAACCGCGCATCCGCCGGATCAAGCGGCTGAGCGAAACCGGCTGATCGCGGGCGGGGACGGCGCCAGGTGCCGCCCCGCTCCCCGCCTTACCCCAACCGGCCTAGCGCCGCGTGCAGCCGGGCCGCTTCCGCCATCTTGTCGGCATGATCGGCCCGCGCCTTTTCCACCGCCTCGGGCTTGGCGCGCTCGACGAAGCTGGCATTGCCCAGCCGCGCGCCCAGTGCATCGCGCTCCTTCTCGGCCGCGGCGATCGCCTTGGTCAGACGGGCGCGCTCCGCATCCAGATCGATCACGCCTTTCAGCGGCAGGATGAACGTCGCCTCGTCCACCACCACCTGGGCGGCCCCGCCGCTGGCGGCGTCACCCTCGGCGCGGTCGACGCGGGCCAGCCGCGCCAGCACCGATGCCTGCCGGTCGAGGCGTGCCAGCGTATCGTCATGCGCATCGCGGACGTGCAGCGGCAGGCGTGCGCCGGGCGGCACGTTCAGTTCGGTGCGCGCGGCGCGAATGTCGCCGACCAGCCGGATCAGCCAGTCGATCTCGCGCTCCGCCTCCGGATCGAGCGCGCGGGCATCCGCCATCGGCCATTGGGCGACGATCAGGTCATGATCGCGCGGCCCCATTGCGTGCCACAATTCCTCGGTGATGAACGGCATGAACGGGTGGAGCAGCACCAGGATCTGGTCGAGTACCCAGCCGGCGACTGCGCGAGTTTCTTCGCCACCGGCCTCGCCGCCTTGCAGCACCGGCTTGATCAGTTCCAGATACCAGTCGCAGAAACGGCTCCAGACGAACTGGTAGATCGCGTTGGCCGCGCCGTCGAACCGGTAATCGGCCAGCGCCAGGTCCACCGCCTGCACCGTCTTCACCGTCTCGGCGATGATCCACTTGTTCACCGCCAGCGTGGCGGCCGGCGCATCCAGCGTCGCGGAGGCACCGATGCCATTGGCCTGTGCGAAGCGGGCCGCGTTCCACAGCTTGGTCGCGAAGTTGCGATACCCCTCGACGCGGCGCTCATCCATCTTGATGTCGCGGCCCTGGCTTTCCATCGCCGCCATGAAGAAGCGCAGCGCATCGGCGCCATATTGGTCGATCAGGCCGAGCGGATCGACCGTGTTGCCCTTCGACTTCGACATCTTCGAGCCGTCGGCGGCGCGGACCAGCCCGTGCAGGTAGAGCGTGCGGAACGGCACGTCCTTCATGAACTGCATGCCCTGCATCATCATCCGGGCATCCCAGAAGAACAGGATGTCGAAGCCGGAGACGAGGACGTCATTGGGATAGCGACCACCCAGCGTCGGATCCGCCGCGTCGGGCCAGCCGAGCGTCGCGAACGGCCACAATGCGGAGGAGAACCAGGTGTCCAGCACGTCCGGATCGCGGGTCAGCACCACGCCGGCGCCGGCCTGTGCCTGCGCCTCTTGCTCGGTTTCGGCGACGAAGGCGCGGCCATCCTCGGCGAACCATGCGGGGATCTGGTGGCCCCACCAAAGCTGGCGGCTGACGCACCAGGGCTGGATATTCTCCATCCAGTTGAAGAAGGTCTTCTCCCAGCTTGCCGGCACCAGCTTGATCGCGCCCGATCGCACCGCCTCGATCGCCGGCTGGGCCAGCGTCTTGGCATCGACATACCATTGGTCGGTCAGCCACGGCTCGATCACCACGCCCGATCGGTCGCCATAGGGCGTCTGGATAACCCGGTCCTCGACCCGCTCCAGCACGACCGCCTCTTCCAGCAGCGCGATCACCGCCTGGCGCGCCTCGAACCGATCGAGCCCGATCAGCGCTTCGGGCACCAGCCCGTCCGCGGTCTGGCAGATGCGCGCCTTCGCATCGAGCATGTTGAGCATGTCGCGCGCCTCGATCCCGGCGCGGCGGCCGACCTCGAAATCGTTGAAGTCGTGGCCCGGCGTGATCTTCACCGCGCCCGAGCCCAGTTCGGGGTCGGCATGCTCGTCGGCGACGATCGGGATCAGGCGGCCGGTGATCGGCAGGCGCACTTGCGCACCGATCAGCGCGGTGTAGCGCGGATCGTCCGGATTTACCGCCACCGCCATGTCGGCCAGCATCGTCTCCGGCCGCGTCGTCGCCACCGAGATCGTGCCGCTGCCATCGGCCAGCGGATAGGTCAGGTGCCAGAACTTGCCCTGCACCTCGCGCGTCTCGACCTCCAGGTCGCTGATCGCGGTGCCAAGTCCGGCATCCCAGTTCACCAGCCGCTTGTCGCGGTAGAGCAGTCCCTGACGGTGCAGTTCGACGAACACCTTCAGCACGGCCCTGGAGAAGCCCTCGTCCATGGTGAAGCGCTCGTTCGCCCAGTCCATCGAGCAGCCCAGCCGGCGAAGCTGGCGCGTGATCTGGCCGCCCGACTCCGCCTTCCAGTCCCAGATCCGGGCGACGAAATCATCGCGACCAAGGTCGGTGCGCTTCACGCCCTGCTGCGCCAGGTTGCGCTCGACCACCATCTGGGTCGCAATGCCGGCATGATCGGTACCGACCACCCACAGCGCGTCCTTGCCCTTCAACCGGGCGTGGCGCGTCAGGATGTCCTGCAGCGTATTGTCCAGCGCGTGGCCGATATGCAGGCTGCCCGTGACGTTGGGCGGCGGGTTGACGATCGTCCACGGCTCGGCATGCGGGCGCTCGGGACGGAACAGCCCCTCCTGCTCCCAATGGGCATACCAGCGGGCCTCGATGGCGGCGGGGTCGAAGGTCTTGGGCAGTTCGGTCATGCCCCTGCCCTTAATCGGCGTCGCGGCCGGGCGCTAGACCATCAGGTACGCGCGCCCGGCTTGTCGAGGACGGCGCGGATGCGCTCGTTCAATTCCCCGCGACGATAGGGCTTGCGGATCAGCTCGTAGGAGCGCGAACCCTCGTCGATCGCCTCATCGGCAAAACCCGTGGTCAGCAGGATCGCAGTGCGCGGGTAATCGCGCTTCACCGCCTGCGCCAGACCGACGCCGTTCATGCCGCCGGGCATCAATATGTCGGTGAACAGCAACTGGAAATTGGCGTCGCGCGCCAGCACGTCCAGCGCCTCGCGCGCGTTGTGGGCAAGGACCACGTCATAGCCCAGGTCCTGAAGCATGGCACGGCCCAGCTCGCCCACCTCCTCCTGGTCCTCCACCATCAACACGCGCTCCACGCCGTGGGCGGCGGGCTTGGACAGGGCCGGGTTCGGTCGCCGCTCGGTCGCACCGCTGGCGCGGGGAAAATAGAGCGAGAACAGCGCACCGCCATCGTCGCTGGTCCCCACCGTCGCCAGCCCGCCGGACTGGCGCATGAAGCCATAGACCATCGCCAGGCCAAGGCCGGTGCCCTTGCCCATGTCCTTGGTGGTGAAGAACGGGTCGAAGATCTTGTCCGCGATCGCCGGATCGACGCCGGGGCCGTTGTCCGCGACGGTTACCTGTACATATTCGCCGGCATCCAGCTTCAGCGCGGCGCCCCCCTCGCCATCGGCATCTTCCGGCAGGAGGACGTTGCGCGTGGCGATGGTGATGCGCCCGCCGTCGTCGTCCACCGCGTCGCGCGCGTTGCCGACGATGTTGAGCAGCGCCATCTCGGCCTGCACCGGATCGATCCGGCAATTCCACAGATTGTCCGCCAGCTGCCGCCGCAGCGCGACCGCATCCCCCACCGTCCGGTCCAGGATCGGGCGGAAATCGGTGACCAGCGAGTTGAAGTTGAGCAATCGGTCGCGCAGTTCCTGCTTGCGCGCAAAGGCCAGCAATTGCTGGGTCAGCGTCGCACCGCGACTGGCCGCCCCCGAAATTGCCTCGACGGCACGCCGCGACGCCCGGTCACCATCGGCAACCCGCGCTTCCAATATGTCGACATAGCCCAGGATGACCTGGAGCAGGTTGTTGAAGTCGTGCGCGATGCCGCCGGTCAGCTTGCCGACCGCCTCCATCTTCTGCGCCTCGTGCAGCGCATCCTCCGCTTCGCGCCGCCGCGAAATGTCGAGCTGGCTGCCGAAGAAATAGACGAGTTCCCCGTCATCGTCATAGACCGGCGACACGAACAGCGCATTCCAGAAGGTCGATCCGTTCTTCCGGTAGTTCAGGATCTCGACCGCGACTTCCTCGCGCGTGTGGATCGCGGTGCGCACCTGATCGACGACGCTGCGGTCGGTTTCCGGTCCCTGGAGAAAGCGGCAGTTGCTCCCGACGATTTCCGCCTGGGTATAGCCGGTCATGAAGGTGAAAGCGTCGTTGCAGAAGATGATCGGATTGTCCGGCTGATGCGGATCGGTGACGATCATCGGCATCCGCGTCGCCTTCACGGCCGCAAAGAAGATGTCGCTGCTGCCCTCCTGCTGGGCTTCGGCCTTGCGGTCACGCGGTGGCGGCGTGTGCGGCGTCTCGCCACCCTCGTGGTCAGGCATCGATAGTATCCGACGGAACCGATAGTTGCCGGATCAATGCCCTTCGCCGGTAATGCGGGCGATCTCCCGCGCCACCATGCTTTCTACCATGTTCGGCAGATTGGCATCCAGCCACTCGCGCAGCATGGGACGCAGCATCTCGCGCACCAGTCCCTCCAGCGTTCCGTCGCTCCCGGCCTCCGGCTTGACCATCAGACGGGTCAGCGCCTCCAGCGAGCCACGGCTCGCCTCGGCGACACGGGGGGATACGATCGGATCGGCGGCCGGTTCGGGCTGGGGTGCAGGTGCAGGTGCAGGTGCAGGTGCAGGTGCAGGTGCAGGTGCAGGTGCAGGTGCAGGCGCGGCGGCACGCGGCGCGGGCTTGCTGAGCAGTGGCGAAGCGGCAGGGGGCGCGGCGGGCACAGGCGGCGGAACCGGCATGGGGTCGCTCAACTCCAGCACCTCGCCTGCATCGTCCTCATCCTCGTCATCGGCATCGTCCAGTGAGGGATGCAGCATCGGCGGCGGCATGGTGCGCGCAGGGCGGCGCGGGCGGCCCGGTGCATCCCCTTCTTCCGCGATGATCCGCTTAATGGAAGACAGGATCTCCTCCATCGACGGTTCCGCGCTGATATCCCCCATGACAGCAATCACCCCGGTTGACGTCCTATTGTCTGTTCGGCGATTCCGCACCTGTGGTTAAAGCCGGGCTTCTGTCAACCGGTCGATCGACCGTGCTGTCCAGAGGACGGGTGACGACCGCGGTCTGCGCCGGCGTATTCGCGGTGGAGACGGCGACCGGCATAGGCTCGCCGTCCCCGCCCCAGTCGTTGATCCGGTTGCGGACGCGGCGGTAATTGACCACCGGATCGTACAGCACGCCACCGTCGAGCCCCAGGTCGCGGGCCTCGGCATTGCCCATCGCCGCCAAGAGCGCGAAGCCCGCGACATAGGCGTCGCGCCGGGCGGTGACGAGCTGCACCTGGCTGTTGAGCAGTTCCTGCTCGGCGTTCAGGATTTCGATCACGGTGCGGGTGCCGACGCTGTTCTCGGCACGAACACCCTCCAGCGACAGTGTGTTCGCACTGACCGCGGCCTCCGACGAAGCGATCACCTGACGCGAGGCCTGCCACTGGGCATAGGCGGACCGCGCCTGCGCGATCACCTGCCGCTCGGTCGCGGTGACATTCTCGATGGCCTGGGCGCGCAGCGCCTCCGCCTGGCGGACCTGCGCGGCCGGGCGCCCGCCCTGGAACAGCGGCACGTTCAACTGCAGGCCGGCGTTCACATTCTTGCCCGATCCCGGAATGCCGGCGCGAACCGCCTGATCGGTCAGCGAATCGAGATAGTTGAAGTAGGACCCGCTGGTCACCGCATTCAGCCGCGGCAGGCGGTTGGCCCGCGCTACGCCGATATCGAACCGCGTCGCATCGGCATTGCGACGCGCGGCCAGCAGTTGCGGATTGCTTTCCAGCGCGACCGACACGGCCGTGGACGGTGCATCGGGCAAGTTTGGCAGCGACGGCGGCTGTTCCAGCCGGTCGGGCGGCGAGCCGACGACGTTGATATAATCCTCTCGGCTGGCGATGAGCTGCGCCTCCGCCGATTGCAGCTGCGCGCGCGCCTGAGCCAGTCGTGCCTCCGACTGGGCGACGTCGGTGCGGGTCAGGTCGCCCACCTCGAACCGGTCGCGACTCGCGCGCAGGTTCGTCTCCAGCACCCGGACATTCTGGGTGTTCAGCCCGACCACTGCCTCGTCGCGAATCACGTTCATGTACGCGCTGACGACGGAGGTGAAGATCTGCGCCTCGGTGCCGCGCAGGGTCGCCCTACCGGCATCGACGCGGGTTTCCGCCGCGCGCAGCCCGTTCTTGACCGCGCCACCCTGATAGATCGGCACGGAAAGCTGGACGTTGGCCACGCCCTGTCGGGTCGGATTTACGAAATTGTTGTTCGCCTGGACCACGAACTCGGTCAACTGCCCCGTCGCATTCACCGTCGGCAGCGCCCCCGCCCGAGCGATCGGGACATTCTCGTCCGTGGCACGCTGTTGCGCCCGCTGCCCCGTGATCGTGGGATTGCCCTGATAGGCCTTCAGCAGTGCCTCCCGCAGCGTATCGGCCGACGCCGGCACGCACGGAACGATGGCTGCGCCGATCAGCAGCAGGCGGACGGGGCGGAGGCGCATGGTTTCGCCTAGAACCGGAAGGAGCGCGGACGCTCGAAACCGGGCAGCACGGTGCAGTCCACATCGGCAAAGGGCTGCAACCCGAAACCGCCTTCGGTGCGTCGGCCGGTAGCCAGGCGGCTGACGCCGTTTTCGATCAGCCCGGTCGCGATCCGCCCACCGACGCGTACCTGCCCGATCAATGCGGCCGGCACCTCTTCGACGGCGCCGTCGATCAGCAGCACGTCATAGGGCGCGTCCGCGGCATGACCCTCGGGCAGCGGCCCCTCGACCACGCGGACGTTGCCATATCCGGCAAGAGCCGCGCGGGCATCCTGTGCCAGCGCCGGATGGCTTTCGACCGCCACCACTTCGGCGACGATTCCGGACAGCAGGGCCGCGGTATAGCCGCCAGCCGCACCGATCAGCAGCACGCGGTCGCCGCGCTCCAGATAGGCCTCGGTCAGCAATCGGCCGGTGGCCATCGGCAGGTTGATGCTGCGGCCATGGCCGATGTTGATCAGGCTGTCGCGATAGGCGAGCGAGCGCGCGTCGGCAGGCAGGAACGCCTCACGCGGGACCTGCGTCATCGCGGCGACGACACGGGTGTCGTTCACCGCATTGGTGCGCAGCTGGCTGGCCACCATCGCGTGGCGCATCGCCTCGTAAGTCGTGGAGCCAGCGGCGTTTCCGGCCGCGCTGGTGATCCCGGATTCCGTCATCGTGGTCGTCATGGCCATCCCTGTCGCACAACTGTTGTAGCTGCGCAATACACTAGTTCAACTGATGCGGCTTGTATCGCGCCCGCAGGACGAGGCCAAGCGGACCGTGACGATGCCATGGCATCCCCGACATGCAGAAATCATCGGCTGCGGCTTGACCCGTTTCAAAAAACCTACCAAAGGCCCGCCTCCGGCCCGATGGCGGAGTGGTGACGCAGAGGACTGCAAATCCTTGCACCCGGGTTCGATTCCCGGTCGGGCCTCCACTTCCATGATGATCTGCCCGCGCGGCGCGCGGGCGCTGTATCCCGGCAGATACAATGCGCAGCACCGTGTGATCCAACGGGCTGCTGGCATCGCCGGTTTCATGAAGAAAATTGTTGGTGCGTTTCTGGACGGTTGGCAGGGCCGACGGCTCCCGATACGCATTTTCGCAGGTTATGCTTGCGATCCGGCGTGCACGCCCTTCCCGCCTGATATCACGGGCGATCCATCACCGGCCCGCCTCGATGGGCCAAGGAGCTAGATGACATGGACACTTCCGGCGAACGCGCGATTTCACGGCGCGGGATGCTGGTCGGCAGTGCCGCCTCGGCCGCGTTGACCGCGGTGCCGGCGGACGCGCAGACCCCGCCCCCCGCGGCCCAGCCCAGCATGATGACCGTGGCGATGGAGGTGAACGGCAAGCGCCGCGAGTTGCAGGTCGATACCCGCACGACGTTGCTCGACGCACTGCGCGAGCATTGGCGCCTGACCGGCACCAAGAAGGGGTGCGACCATGGCCAGTGCGGCGCCTGCACGGTGATCGCGGACGGCAAACGGATCAACGCCTGCCTGTCGCTGGCGGTGCAGCATCAGGGCGACCGCATCACCACCATCGAGGGGCTGGGCCAGCCCGGCGACCTGCACCCGATGCAGGCGGCCTTCGTCAAGCATGACGGCTATCAATGCGGCTATTGCACGCCGGGCCAGATCTGTTCGGCGGTGGCGGTGCTGGACGAGATCAGGGCCGGCGTCCCCAGCCATGTGACCGGCGACATCACGGCCGCCTCGCCGATGACGACGACCGAGATGCGCGAACGGATGAGCGGCAATCTGTGCCGCTGCGGCGCCTATTCCAACATCGCCGAGGCGATGGCCGAAGTCGCGGGAGCGAACGCATGAAGCCCTTCAGCTATGAACGCGCCCGTACGCCCGCAGAGGCGGCGGCCGCGGTGGCGCAGCGGCCGGGCGCCAAGTTCCTGGCAGGCGGCACCAACCTCCTCGACCTGATGAAGCTGGAGATCGAGGCGCCGACCCATCTGGTCGACGTGCAGGACCTGAAGCTGGACCGGATCGAGGAAACGCCGGAGGGCGGCCTGCGCATCGGCGCCTTCGTGTCGAACACCGCGCTGGCCGCCGACATGCACGTGCGCCGCGATTACGCCGTGCTGTCCCGCGCGATCGTGGCGGGCGCAAGCGGCCAGTTGCGCAACAAGGCGACCACCGCGGGCAATCTGCTCCAGCGCACCCGATGCCCCTATTTCTACGACACCAACCAGGCCTGCAACAAGCGTCGGCCGGGTTCGGGATGCGCGGCGATCGGTGGCTATTCGCGGCAATTGGCGGTGGTGGGCAGCAGCGATGCCTGCATCGCGACCTATCCCGGCGACATGGCGGTCGCGATGCGCGTGCTGGACGCACAGGTGGAGACGGTGAACGCCGCCGGTGCGACGCGGACGATCCCGATCGACGCGTTCCACCGCCTGCCCGGCAACACCCCGCATGTCGAAAACGCGCTGCAACCCGGCGAGCTGATCACCGCGGTCACCCTGCCCCGTCCGCTGGGCGGCTACCATGCCTATCAGAAGGTGCGCGACCGCGCCTCCTATGCCTTTGCGCTCGTCTCGGTGGCAGCGGTCATCCAGAAGGACGGCACCGGGCGCGTCGCGATCGGCGGCGTGGCGCACAAGCCGTGGCGGGTGGAGGCGGCCGAGGCGGCGATGCCGCAAGGTTCGCGGGCGGTGTCCGCCCGCCTGATGGCCGGGGCCCGCCCGACCCGCGACAATGCCTTCAAGGTTCCCCTAGTGGAACGCACGCTGGCCCTTGTCCTCGACGAAGCCAAGGAGGCGCGCGCATGAAGTACGAACAGCCAGCCGGCACCAACGTGCTCGACCGGATGACGATCGTCGGGAAACCGACCGACCGGATCGACGGCCCGCGCAAGACCACCGGCACCGCACCCTATGCCTATGAACGCCACGATGTCGCGCCCGGCGCGGCCTATGGCTATGTCGTCGGTGCAGGCATCGCCAAGGGGCGCGTGACCGCGATCGACACCGCCGCTGCCAAGGCCGCCCCCGGCGTCATTGCCGTGATCAGCACGCTCGACATGCCCAAGCTGCCGCTCAGCCGGATGAACACCGCGTCGCTGTTCGGCGGGCCGGTGGTGGAGCATTATCATCAGGCGATCGCGCTGGTGGTGGCCGACACGTTCGAGCAGGCGCGCGCCGCCGCGGGCCTGCTGCGCATCGACTATGCACGCACCAAAGGTCGGTTCGACCTGAAGGAAGCCGCGCCGACCGCCCCCTATACGGGCGGCGACAGCGGGGAAGGATCGGGCGCGCCGCCGATCGACCGCGTCGGCAATTTCGACCGCGCCTTTGCCGCGGCACCGGTAAAGCTCGACGCCGCCTACACCACGCCCGACGAAAGCCATGCGATGATGGAGCCGCACGCCTCCATCGCGGCGTGGCAGGACGGCAAGCTGACGGTGTGGACGTCGAACCAGATGATCGCCTGGGGCAAGCGCTCGCTCGCCACCACGCTGGGTCTGGACCCGGCGGATGTGCGGATCGATTCGCCCTTCATCGGGGGCGGCTTCGGCGGCAAGCTGTTCATCCGCGCCGACATCGTGCTCGCGGCACTGGGTGCGAAGGCGGCGGGTCGCCCGGTCAAGGTCGCGCTGACCCGGCCGATCATGGCGAACAACACCACGCACCGCCCCGCCACCATCCAGCGCATCCGCCTGGGCTGCACCCGTGACGGCACGATCACGGCCATCGCGCATGAAAGCACCAGCGGCAACCTGCCCAAGGGCGATCCGGAAACCGCGGTCGCGCAGACCAAGCTGCTATATGCCGGCAAGAACCGGATGACCGCGCTGCGCCTGGCCGTGCTCGACCTGCCGGAGGGCAATGCGATGCGCGCCCCCGGCGAGGCGCCGGGCATGATGGCGCTGGAAATCGCCATGGACGAGATGGCGGAAAAGCTGGGCATGGACCCGGTCGCCTTTCGCGTGAAGAACGACACGCAGGTCGATCCCGAGGACCCGAAACGTCGCTTTTCGCAGCGCCAACTGGTCCGCTGCCTGGAAATGGGTGCGGAACGCTTTGGCTGGTCCGCGCGCAATCCGAAGCCGGCACAGGTGCGCGACGGCCGCTGGCTGGTCGGCATGGGCATGGCCGCCGGTTTCCGCAACAGCCCCACCCAGAAGTCGGCGGCACGCGTCGGCATCGATCGCAAGGGCGTGGTGACCGTCGCCACCGACATGACCGACATCGGCACCGGCAGCTACACGATCATCGCGCAAACCGCCGCGGAAGCGATGGGCGTGCCGCTGGACAAGGTGGTCGTGCTGCTCGGCGATTCGGACTTCCCCGCCTCCGCCGGTTCGGGCGGCCAGTGGGGCGCGGCGAACAGCACTTCCGGAGTCTATGCCGCATGCATGAACCTGCGCGCCAGCATCGCGCAGCGGCTGGGCTATGACGGCCCCGACGTCACCTTTGCCGATGGCGAGGTCCGCTCGGGCAATCGCCGTGCGAAGCTGGGCGACGCAGCGGGCCGCGACGGCCTCTCGGCGGATGGCCAGATCGAATATGGCGATCTCGACAAGCAGTACCAACTATCGACGTTCGCCGGACATTTCGTCGAAGCGGGGGTGGATGCCTATACCGGCGAGGTGCGGGTGCGCCGGATGCTGGCGGTGTGTGCCGCGGGCCGGATCATCAATCCCAAGTCGGCGCGCAGCCAGGTGATCGGTGCCATGACGATGGGGGTCGGCGCGGCCCTGATGGAGGAGCTGGCGGTCGACACCCGCTTCGGCTTCTTCGTGAACCACGATCTGGCCAGCTACGAGGTCCCCGTCCATGCCGACATTCCGCATCAGGAGGTGATCTTCCTGGACGAAGCGGATGCCTATGCCTCGCCGATCAAGGCCAAGGGCGTGGGCGAACTGGGCCTGTGCGGCGTCGGCGCGGCTATCGCCAACGCGGTCTACAACGCCACCGGCGTACGTATCCGCGATTATCCGATCACGCTGGAGAAGCATCTGGCAAAGCTGCCGCCGATCGCCTGATCCCGGCGGCATCCCAGGCCAGACAGGCGGCAAGCTGGCGGACCAGGGGCGGGTCCGCCGGCGGCATCGGCAGGCTGGCCATGTCGGCCGGCCGCTCCCAGCGAAGCGCGGTCGCGGCATGCGGCCGTGCCTCGCCCTGCCATTCGCGCACGACATACAGCATCAACAGCAGGTGCCGGTCGGGCAACACTTCGGTCGCAAACCCGGCCGGCGTCAGTGCGTCCGACGCGACCGATATCTCCAGCTCCTCCGCCAGTTCGCGAATCAGTGCCGCCTCGGGCGATTCGCCGCGCTCCACCTTGCCGCCCGGAAACTCCCACAACCCCGCCAGCGGCTTGCCCGCGGGGCGTTGCTGGAGCAGCACGCGACCGGCGGAATCGACCAGAGCTGCGGCAACTACCGGAAAAATCACCCGTTCGTTCATTCTTAAGCCCTTACGGATAAGCCGTTTTCTCGATGAAGCTGCGAATCGCGAAGCTGTTGCGCCCGCGGGTGCCCCTTGCCGACCTTTGGCATCAGTCGCGTGGCGCGACCGCCATCGAATACGGCCTGATCCTGGCGCTCGTCTTCCTGGTCATCATCGTCGGCGTCGGCCAGACGGCCGACAGCACCATCGGCATCTGGAATCGCGTCAGCTCCCGCATCGTCAACGCCCGCTAAATCCGGCGTGTTTACCCTTTCTTCAAAGGGATAAGGGTAAAACATCGTCGCTGCTCCGGTGTGATGTCCGGTTCAGCCGGGTGATTGACGCTTTGGAAAGCATGGAGACCGGAATGCAGACGATCCGCAAGATTCTCAAGAACAACAAGGGCGCGACGGCCATCGAATATGGCCTGATCGCAGCCCTCATCGCGGTTGCCGCGATCGCCACGATGACGACGCTGGGCAGCAACCTGAACAAGACGTTCTCGAACGTCTCGTCCAACATCAACAAGGCCGGCTAAGCCGATCTTGCTCTGACAAGCAAAGGGGCGGCGGAACGATGGTTCCGCCGCCCCTTTTTGCTTGGCCTGCGATGAACTGGGTTACAGCCGGCCCATCGCCAGGAACTTGGCGGAACGCGCCCGCTTCAACTCCGCCGCGCTCAATCCGTCAAGATCGCCCAGCGCACCCGATAGCGCATCGCCGAGCGCGCCGATCGCCGCACCCCGGTCGCGGTGCGCGCCGCCCACCGGCTCGGCGACGATCGTGTCGATGACGCCCAGCGCCTTCAGGTCCTGTGCGGTCATCTTCATCGCCTCGGCCGCCTCCGGCGCCTTGTCGGCGGTGCGCCACAGGATCGATGCGCAACCCTCCGGGCTGATCACCGAATAGACCGCATGCTCGAACATCAGCACCCGGTTGCCCGCCGCCAGCGCGACCGCGCCGCCCGAGCCGCCTTCGCCGACGATCGCCGACACCACGGGGACACCTGCCGCCAGGCATGCCTCGGTCGAACGCGCAATCGCCTCCGCCTGGCCGCGTTCCTCGGCCTGGATGCCGGGAAACGCGCCGGACGTATCGACCAAAGTCACGATCGGCAGGCCGAATCGATCGGCCAGTTCGACCAGCCGGATCGCCTTGCGATACCCTTCCGGCTTGCCCATCCCGAAATTGTGGCGAAGGCGCGTGGCGGTATCCTCGCCCTTTTCATGGCCGAGCACCATGACGCGGCGACCGCGGAATGTGGCGAAGCCGCCCAGGATCGCCTGATCGTCGGCAAAGGCGCGGTCGCCGGCCAGCGGCACGAACTCGTCGAACAGCGCCGCGACATAATGCTTGAAGTGCGGCCGTTCGGGATGGCGGGCCACCTGCGTCTTCTGCCACGGCGTCAGCTTGGCAAAGGTATCGCGCAACAGCTTGTCGGATTTGGTCTGCAAACGGGCGATCTCGGCTGCGATGTCCACCGTCCCGTCGGCAGCGGTTTCCCGCAGCTCGTCGATCCGGTTCTGCAGCTCGGCGATCGGTTTCTCGAAGTCGAGGAAGCTAGGCATTCCGCGCGCCTACGGTGCACGGGCCGGAAAATCAACGAGGGCGCACCCGCCTCAGGCGTCGCGCGCGGCCAAATCGGCCAGCGGGTGACGCGTATTCACCAGTTCGACCAGTCGCGCGGCATCGACATGGGTGTAGATTTCGGTGGTGGCGATGTCCGCATGCCCCAGCATCGCCTGCAAGGCGCGCAGGTCCGCGCCCCCCTCCAGCAGATGGGTAGCGAACGCGTGACGCAGGATGTGCGGGCTGACCCGGTCGGGTGGCACCCCCGCTTCCGCCGCCAGCGCCTTCAGCAGCTGGTACAACCGGATCCGGGTCAGATGCCCCTTGCCGCTGGGGAACAGCCAGGCGCGGTCGGTGGCGACATGCGCGCGCCACGCCGCCACCGCCGCGCGCGCCCGGTCCGATATCGGCACCATGCGCTCCCGACCGCCCTTGCCGCGCAGGATCAGGAACGGCCGGTCGGGATGAACCGCCCCGCGGGGCAGCGCGACCAGCTCGCTGGCACGCAGGCCCGATCCGTAGAGCAGCTCCACCAGCGCGGACAGGCGCAGATCATTGGCGGCGGGGTGCGCCACCGCCAGCCGCTCGGCAATGGCGGCGAACAGGCGATCGACATCGGCGTGGCTCAACACCTTGGGCAGCGCGCGCCGCGTGCCCGGCCGTGGCAACGCGGTGCCGGGATCGTCCGCCCGGTGCCCTTCCTCGTGCAGAAACGCGAAGAAACGACGCAAGGCGGAGGATTTGCGGGCCACGCTGGCATGCGACAGGTCGCGCCATTCATGGGTCAGCGTCGCGATCGCATCCGCATCGGCCCGTGCCAATCCGCCGTCCAGCACCTGCGATGCCAGAGACAGGTCGCTGCGATAGGCCGCGACGGTGTTCGCCGCCGCCCCCGTCTCCGCCGCCATCATCTCCAGGAACCGGTCGATCAGCGCGCGGTCCGCAGGGCCGGTCACGTCCGGGCGATCGCCTCGGCCGCGATCATCCGTGCCTCGCCATCGAAGCCGACGGCGCGCAGCGCACTGATGATGCGGTACAGCGCCTGTGGCGGCACCCCGCGCCAGTCGCCGGTCTGCATGCCGATCGCGGCCAGCAGCACCACCATGCCGGGCTGGTCGCGCTCCACCGCGCGGTCCAGTGCGCGGGTCCAGCTATTCTGCGCACCGATTCGCACGTCCAGCGCCTGCGCGGCACGCTCGGCATCCTCGGCGCTCATCCGGCCGAGGCCGGCAAGGCCGGCGAACAGCATCTGCTGCTTGCGGCGCGAATCGCCGCCGCTGCCGCCATAGACGGCCATGTCGTCATAGCTGATGCTGGACTGCGCATCGGGATCGGCCAGCAGGATCATCGCCCAGGCGTCGCCACCTGCCGTCACCGCACTGCGCCACCGCGCCGCGCTGCGATCCAGCCCCGCCGACAGCATCGACGCGACCAGCCGGTCGCCCTCCTCGCTCTCGGCGACCACCGGCAGACGCGCCGCCGCCCGCGCGGTCAGCACCAGCCGGTCATAGCGTGTCCGCGGCTCGCTGCCCCAGATCTGGCGCAGCGCCGCCAGCCGTCCACCCGCATCGCCGGCCGTGTAGGCGGTGCGCAGATCGTTCGCGACGGCACTGGCGGCACCGGGGGCCGAATCATCGTCCGCGACACTGCCGTACAGATCGACCAGCGCGACATTGGAGAACACGCCCTGCGCCGCGGCACGCTCCGCCAGCGGCAGTCGCTCGGCCAGCGGCACCATCGGGGATTGCGCCAGCCAGAGCCGCGCCTGCGGCCCGACACCGTCCAGCATCTCGTCCGGGATGGCCACGCCGGTCGCGTTCGCCAGGCCGAAGCGCCAGACGGTCAGGCGGTCGACGCCGCCCCATTCGATGGTCACCGCGCGCCGGCTGTTTGCGCCGGCGCCGATCACCTTTTCCGCCAGCTTGCGGTCGATATCCTCGCCCAGCCGACGTCGGCGAACGACCCGCATCGCAGCCGTCGCCTCGGCCGACTGACCCTCCAGCCCGGCGCACATCGCCTGCGCCACCGTCCAGCCGCCCTCCCGCGTCACCGCCGCGCCCCCCGCCGCCAACGGACACAGCCCCGCCGCATCCCCCGTCGCCAGCATCGCGTTCATCGCAACCTGATACAATTTGGGCGTGTAGTTCGCAGTGTCGACGCCCTGCACCACGGCGCGAGCCGGGGCCGATTCGCCCATGCGCAACAACAGCCAGGCACGCTCCGCGGCGAAATCGGCGCCGTTCACGGCATCGGGCGTGACCAGACGCGCCGCCAGCGTGCGCCGCAACAGGATCGACATCCAGCGCGACGGGAGCGGTGCGCTCAGGCGCCGCATCAACTGTTCGGCAAAGCGCCCATTGGCCGTGGCGAATGCCGCGGCGTCCACCCCGCCCTCGCGCATGCCCGCCGGCCCGATCAGATCCAGCGAGCGGCGAGCATAGCCCGGCATCTCATATTGGGCGGCAATGGCCGGATCGACGGGGCTGGGCGTGGGCGACGGCGTCGGGCTGGGGGTGTCCACCGGCAGCGGCTGCACCACCGCGCCGGGCGGATCGGGCCGCGCGACCGACGGCGGCGGAAGCGATCCTGCCGGTGCCGGTGCCGGGGTCGGGCTTGGCGCCGGATCGCCGAAGCCGGGTGGAAGCAGCGATTCGGGCCGATCCTGCGCCGAGGCGAGCGCAGCCGCGCTCACCAGCCCCAACGTCAGGAATACCGCGCGCTTACTGGAGATTGGCAAGCGAGACCGCCTTCTCGACCTGGGTCGTCGGCCGTTCGGTGGCGCGACCGCCCAGCAGCGCCATGCCACCCACGACCACGACCACGATGACGACAAGCGAGATGACCAGGCGGGACATGGGACGCAAACCTTGGCTATGAAGCAATGTTGCCCGGCGGATGTTGCCGGGCGCGGTCCCGCTGTATAGCGCAGGCGGCGATGTTGCAAAGCCACAACCCCGCCCCCGCCTCATGGGACGGCCAGCCGATCGTGCTGGTCGGGCTGATGGGCGTGGGCAAGTCCACCGTCGGCCGCCGTCTGGCCGCCCGCCTGCGCGTTCCCTTTGTCGATGCCGACCACGAGATCGAGGCGGCGGCGGGCATGACCATCGCCGACATGTTCGAAAAATTCGGCGAGGCGCATTTTCGCGACGGCGAGCGGCGGGTGATCGCGCGGCTGGTCGATGGCCGCCCGAAGGTGATCGCCACCGGCGGCGGTGCCTTCATCAACGACGAGACGCGCGCGCTGATCCTGGAACAGGCGACCGCCATCTGGCTGACCGCCAACACCGACGTGCTGGTCGAACGAGTGCGCAAGCGCGATACCCGCCCGCTGCTGCGCGGTCGCGATCCGCGCCAGGTGCTCGCCGACCTCGCCGCCAAGCGGAACCCGATCTACGCGCTCGCCCCCATCCACGTATCCAGCCACCGCGGCCCCCATGAGGCCACGGTCGCCGCCATCCTGAAGGCCATCGGACGATGAAGACCGTCACCGTCGCGCTCGGCGCGCGCAGCTATCCGATCCATATCGAGGCGGGCCTGCTGGCGCGCGCCGCGGAATATCTGGCGCCGCTGGCGCGCGGTCGCACGATGGCGATCGTCACCGACGAGAATGTGCGCCCGCACCTCGCCACCCTGCGGGCCGCCCTGACCGCGGCAGGTGTTGCCAACGAGGCGATCGTGCTGCCGCCGGGGGAGAAGACGAAGAGCTGGCCGATCCTGGAGCAGCTTTGCGACCGCCTGCTCGAACTCGGCGTCGAACGGCAGGATCATGTCGTGGCCCTTGGTGGCGGAGTGATCGGTGATCTGGTTGGCTTCGCCTGCGCGATCCTGAAGCGCGGATGCCGCTTCGTACAAATCCCGACGACGCTTTTGGCGCAGGTCGATTCGTCGGTGGGCGGCAAGACCGCGATCAACACGCGCGCGGGCAAGAACCTGATCGGCGCGTTCCACCAGCCCGCCATGGTGCTGATCGATCCGGACGTGTTGGACACGTTGGGGTTGCGCGAGGTGCGGGCCGGGTATGGGGAGGTGGTGAAGTATGGGTTGATAGACGACTTTGCGTTCTTTGAATGGTGCGAGGGGCATGCCGGGGCGCTGTTTGCGGGAGAGGCCGAGGCGCGGGTTCATGCGATCGCGCATGCGGTGGCGGCCAAGGCGCGCATCGTCGCGGCGGACGAGCATGAGACGGCGGGGATCAGGGCGCTGCTGAACCTGGGGCATACCTTCGGGCATGCGCTGGAGGCGGAGGCCGGGTTCTCCGACCGGTTGCTGCATGGTGAGGGGGTGGCGGCGGGGTGTGCGCTAGCCTTTCGCTATTCGGCGCGGCTGGGGCTGTGTTCGGGGCAGGAGGCGACGCGGGTGGCGGCGCACATGCGCGCCAGCGGCCTGCCGGACGGGCTGGCCGCAGCCGGGATCGCAGCCTCGGGAGAGGCGTTGGTCGCGCATATGCGGCACGACAAGAAGATGAATGCGGGCACCCTGCCCTTCCTGCTGGCGCGCGGGATCGGCCAGACCTTTCTCGACAAGACGGTCGATCTGGCCGACGTCGCCGCGTTTCTGGACGAAGAGCCGCGCTGATGCCGAACGGCGTCGCCAAGCGGGACCTGCCCACCAAGCTCTGTGCCGCCTGCGGGCGGCCGTTCACCTGGCGCAAGAAATGGGCGCGCGACTGGGACCAGGTCGTCTATTGCTCGGACCGCTGCCGCAAGGCGCGGTAGCGCTCAGCGCTTCACCAAGGTCACCTGCGCGACATCGATGCCGCCGCCGCGGAAACCGCCCTCGCAATACATCAGATAATAGCGCCACAGCGCGACGAACCGCGCGTCGAAACGGGCCGGCAATCGCCCCTCCGCCACCGCCACATCGAAGCGTTCGCGCCAGAGACGCAGCGTTTCGGCATAGTCGAGGCCGAAGGCATGGGGCGCGTCCCAGTGCAGCCCGCGCGCCTGTGCGAGCTGGCGGAAGCGGGATTCGGAAAGAAGCATGCCGCCGGGAAAGACGTAGCGCTGGATGAAGTCGACGCTGTCCGCATAGGCGGGAAACACGTCGTCGGCGATGGTGATATACTGGATCGCGGCGCGCCCACCGGGCTTCAGGCGCGATGCGATCATATCGAGATAGGCGGGCCAATAATCCTGGCCGACCGCCTCCACCATCTCGATGCTGGCGATGGCGTCATAGGTGCCGGTGGCGTCGCGATAGTCGGTCAGCGAGACGGAAACGCCGGGCAGGCCGCGGGCATCGACCACCGCCTTCTGCTCGGTGGACAGCGTCAGGCAATGAACGCCGACGCCGGCACCTGCCGCAAGCGCGGCGAACGAGCCCCAGCCGCAGCCGACCTCCAGGATGGTATCGCCCGGTTTCGCACCCGTGCGGTCCAGCACCGCGCGCAGCTTGGCGTCCTGCGCCGCCTCCAGCGACTGGCCAGGCGCGGTGAACAGCGCGCTGGAATAGGTGAGGCCGGGATCGAGCCATTCGCGGTAGAAGTCGTTGCCCAGATCATAATGGGCAGCGATGTTGCGGCGCGATCCGGCGCGGTCATTGCGGCGGAAACGGTGGCCGAGCCGCGCCAGCACCTTCACCACGCCGCCGGCGCGCGCCGCATCGCCCAGCGTCACGCGGTTGCGCATGAACAGGTCGAACAAGGGGACCGGATCGGGGCTGGACCAGTCGCCTGCCGCCCATCCCTCGTACCAGCCCACCGACCCGCCGGTCGCCAGCCGGACGAGCGCGCGCCAGCGGTGCACGGCGACGATCGCCACGGGGCCGGGCGCGCGGCCGCCGAGCAGACGCTGCGTGCCATCGGGCAGGCTCGCCTCGATCGCGCCCGCCGCCAGCCCGCGGTCGATGCGGTCGAGCAGCCGGTGGAAGATGGGCGCGACCATCCGACTCGACGTGCTGCCGCCCTGCCCCACCATCGCCACGGTTTCGTTCATGGCGCGCCCCATGCACGGCGAACGCGCGGGTGAAAAGGGTCAGCCGCGCATCGCCTTCGCCGCGGCCAATGCCCGTTCGCGTCCCTCGCGGTGGCCGATGATCCTGTGCGGATAGGCCCGGGGGCGCGCGGTGTCGTCGGGATCGTGGATCTGCGCGTCGGACAGGTCGGCGAGTTCGGGCACCCAGCGGCGGATATAATCGCCCGCGTCGAATTTCTCCGACTGGCCGAGCGGCGCCATGATCCGGCCGAACATGTTGGCATCGATGCCGGTCCCGGCGATCCACTGCCAGTTGACCGAATTGTTGCCGTAATCGGCATCAACCAGACAGTCCCAATACCAGCGTTCGCCCTCGCGCCAGTCGATCAGCAGGTGCTTCACCAGAAAGGATGCCGCGATCATCCGCACCCGGTTGTGCATCCAGCCGCTGGTCCAGAGCTGGCGCATGCCGGCATCGACGATCGGATAGCCGGTGCGGCCGCGCTGCCACGCCCGCAGATCACGCTGCGCCGCCGCGCCTTTGCGCCACGGCAACCGGTCAAAGGCGTCGCGGCCGTTTTCATCGGCATAGCGGGGCAGCGCCATCACCACCCCGTCGGTGAAATCGCGCCAGGCGAGTTCCTTGCGGAATTTTTCCGCGTCGCGCTGCCCCTCGATCGCATGCCACACGGCGCGCGGCGATATCTCGCCGTGATGGAGATGCGGCGACAGGCGCGAGGTGCCTTCCTCCGCCGGCAGGTTGCGGTCCCGCTCATAGCCCGCGACGCGGTCGACAAAATCGGCGAAGCGTTCGCGGGCCTGCGCCTCGCCCGGATGCCATTCCTCGCCGAAACCGGTCGACCAGTCGGGTCCGGTCGGGAGCAGCGCCCAATCGGCAAGCGCATCGCTATCCGGCCAGCGATCCGGTGCCAGGATCGCCTCGGGCGCCTCCCATGGCGCCTCCGGCGGCAGATGCGCCTGCAACGCGCGCCAGAAAGCCGAGTAGATGCGGAACGGCTTGCCCGACCCCGTCGTCACCGCCTCGGGCGGGGCGAGATGGTTGCCGTCATGCAGGCACAGCCGCTCGCCCAGATCGGCCTCGGCGGCCCGCCACCAGGGCTCGTAGTGGCGGATGGCATGGATCGCACCGGCGCCGCTTTCCTCGGCCAGTTGCGCCAGCACCTTCGCCGCGGGGCCGCGGCGCAGCAGCAGCCGCGAGCCTCGGCTCTCCAGATCGCCGGCGAGCGCATGGAGGCTGTGGTGCAGCCACCAGCGCTGCGCGCCGCCGATCCGCCAGTCGCCGGGTGCATCGTCATCCAGCACATAGACCGGGATGACCGGCCCGGCATCGGCGGCGGCGCACAAGGCGGGCTGGTCGTGCAGGCGCAGATCCTGACGAAACCAGAGGATCGAGGGCTGGGTCATGACGGGGTTCCGGTACGAATGGGGGCAAAGGCGGTGCCGAGCGTCAGGATGGCATCGACATGGCGCCGGGCGATGGCGAGCGCATCGTCGCCGTAACCGCCGCCGACCGTACTTGCGAGCGGCACGCCACGCCGGATGGCGAGGTCGGCGATCAGCCGCTCGCGCCGGGCAAGACCGTCCAGGCTGAGCGACAAGCGGCCGAGCCGGTCGCCGACAAAGGGATCGACACCGGCCTGATAGAGGATCAGGTCGGGCGCGACATCGTCGAGAAAGGGCGCAAGGGTGGTCGCCAGCGTGTCGAGATAGCCATCGTCATCGACGCCGTCGGGCAGGCCGACATCCAGCGTCGAGCGCGCCTTGCGGACGGGAAAGTTCTTTTCGGCATGGATCGAATAGGTCGCGATATCGCTTCGGCCGGCGGTGAGCGCGGCGGTGCCGTCGCCCTGATGCACGTCGCAATCGACGATCGCGATGCGCGCGACGGTACCTTCCTCCACCAGCCGGACGGCGGCGAGCGCAAGGTCGTTGAACACACAATATCCCGCCCCCGTCGCCGCCAGCGCATGGTGGCTGCCCCCCGCGGTATTGGCGGCAAAACCGTGCAACAGCGCCAGATGCGCGGCGACCCAGGTGCCGGCGGGCACCATCTGCGCGCGGAGCGCGACGGGGGGCGTGACGGGGAAGCCGATGCGACGGGTCTTTTCGGGCGGCACCCGCGCCTCCAGCACCTCCGCGACATAATCGGGGTCGTGCACCGCCTCCAGCCAGTGGCGCGGCATCGCCTCCGGCTGGTGCCAGGCAATACGTGTGCCCTCCTCCAGCAGCAGGTCGCGGATCAGGCCGTTCTTGCCCCAGCGATAGGTGGAGCGGGCGGGCGCGGGCGAGACATAGGCGGGGTGATGGACGACATGGATCATGATCTCTAGACAGCCCCTGCCACGTCGCTTCGAGGAACCGCATGTCCGATCAGCCTTTCGTCCGACCTGACGTTCGCCAGTTCCTAACCTATCTCAACGCGCTACCCGGCCCGCGGATGCACGAAATGGAAACGGCGGCGGCGCGCTCGCTGTTTCTGGCGTCGAACGACGTGGCCGAACTGCCGGTGGGCGAACTGGCGGTGATCCGCGACGTCGCGATCCCCGGCCCCGCCGGCACCATCCCGGCGCGGCTGTTCGACACGGTGGAGGCGCGCGTGCCCGGCCCGGTCATCGTCTTCTATCATGGCGGCGGCTTCGTCATCGGGGACCTCGACACGCACGCATCCTTTTGCGCGGCGCTGGCGCGGGGCACCGGGTTGCCGGTGGTGTCGGTCGGCTACCGCCTCGCGCCCGAGCATCGGTGGCCGGCGGCGCCCGACGATGCGGAGGCGGCGGCGCGCTGGGTGGCGAACAACCCCGCCGAACTGGGCATCGCCGCGACCGCGCTCATCCTGTGCGGCGACAGCGCGGGCGGCACGCTGACCATCACCACCGCGATCGCGTTGCGGGACGATCCGGCGGCGGTGCCGGTGATCGTGCAGGCACCGATCTATCCGGCAACAGATCTGACCACGCGTTATCCCTCCTTCGCGGCATTCGGCGAAGGTTATCTGTTGTCGCGCGATTCGCTGCGCTGGTTCGCGGATGCCTATGCCGCCGACATCCATCATGCCCGCGCCTCGCCGATGACCGCCGACCTGACCGGCCTGCCCCCGGCAGTGATCGTCACCGCCAGCCTGGACCCGATCCGCGATCAGGGCCGCGCCTATGCCGCGGCGCTTGCCAGGGCCGGCGTGCCGGTGGTGTTCCGCGAGGCGGTGGGCACCGTCCACGGCTTCATCACGCTGCGCCGTGCCATCCCCTCCGCCGTCGGCGATGTCGCCGGCTTCATCCTTGCGCTGAAGGCTGTCGTCACCGAAGCCGAAGCGGCGCGCGTTTCCATCCAGGCTGCCGGATGATCCCCATGACCGACCTTCCCTATCGCCCCTGTGCGGGCGTGATGCTGATGAACCGTGACGGCCGGGTGTTCGTCGGCCAGCGGCTCGATTCGACGCTGGAGGCGTGGCAGATGCCGCAGGGCGGGATCGATCCGGGCGAGGACGGCTACGCCGCGGCGGTGCGCGAACTGTTCGAGGAAACCGGCGTCGTCGCCGATCATGTCGAACTGGTCGCGGAGGCACCGGGCGAATTCTTCTACGACCTGCCCGACGAGCTGATCGGCAAGGTCTGGAAAGGCAAGTGGCGCGGGCAGCGGCAGCGCTGGTTCCTGTTCCGCTTCCTAGGGAATGACGGGGATATCGACATCCGTACCGCCCACCCGGAATTCCGCACCTGGCGCTGGGCCGATCCGGCCGACCTGCCGGCGATGATCGTGCCGTTCAAAAAGGCGCTGTACGAACAGGTGCTGGCCGCGTTCGCGCCTTATCTCGGCGCAACCCTGGGCAACGACGCCGTTTCCGCCGCGACGCAACAACCGTAAGGGCGATCGTCGTGCGTTTCCTGTTCCTCCTTGCCGCTGCTCCGTTTCTGCTCGCCAATACCGGCGATCCCGATCCGGCGCTGATCCCGCCGGCCGTGAAGGCGATGCTGGATGCTGCCGTGGCGTCGGGCAACGAGAATGATATCTCGACCATCGTCCGCTATGCGCTGAACGCCTCGCCGGAGGCGGCCGACGCGATCAATGCGGTGGTGGAGGCATGGCGCGACGAAAAGAGCGCCAGCAAGACGCGCACCGTGCGCGAGGCGGGGGTGTTCGACCTGTGGCGCGGCCGGGCCGAGCTGGGCGGCTATGCGACGACCGGCAACACCGACAATCTGGGCGTAACCGCGATCATCGACCTGACGCGCGAAGGGCTGCAATGGCGGCACAAAGTGTATCTGCAGGCCGACTATCAGGAAGCCAGCAACGTCACCAACCGCGAACATTATCTGGCGCGGTACGAGCCCAACTACAAGCTGAACGCCGACATCTACGTCTATGGCTCCGCCCTGTACGAGAGCGACAAGTTCCTGGGCTATTTCAACCGTTATTCGGGATCGGCGGGGGCCGGCTACAGCGTGATCCGCGGGCGGCGGGTGACGCTGGACCTGGAACTGGGGCCGGCGTTCCGGCACACCGAATTCACCGACGACACGATCGAAAGCAGCCTGGCGGCGCGCGGCAACGTGAATTTCGGGTGGAAGCTGACCAATGCGATCAGCCTGAACCAGACGACATCAGCCTATCTCCAGGAATTCAACAGCACGGTATCGAGCGTGACCGGGCTCAACGCGCGGCTGCTCGGGCCCTTGTCGGCGCAGATGTCGTACACGGTGCAGTATGAAAGCCAGCCGCCGGTCGGCCGGCGCACCACCGACACCACCACCCGCGCGTCGCTCGTCTATAGCTTCTGAGGGTTCGCTTGGGCTAGGCTCCCCCGCATGGAGGGGATGACCAACGACGAGCGCGCCGCGATCGACCGGATCGACGCCGGCGCGATGCTGGCCCAAGTCGAGGACTGGTCCGCGATCAACAGCGGGACGGGCAATCTGGCCGGGCTGGCGACGGTGGCGGGGCGGCTGGCGGATGCCTTTGCCGTGCTGCCGGGCGCAGTGTCGCTGATCGACCCGGCACCGGTCGAGCGGGTGGGCGCGGACGGGGTACCCGCGCCCCTGGCGCATGGCCGCCACCTGGCTCTGACCGTACGGCCCGACGCGCCGGTGCAGATGCTGTTCACCGGGCACATGGACACCGTCTATCCCGTCGACCATCCGTTCCAGGCGCTGCGCTGGATGGAGGATGGCACGCTGAACGGCCCCGGCGTGGCCGACATGAAGGGCGGGCTGGCGGTGATGCTAGCGGCGCTGCGGGCGGTGGAGGCGTCCCCTGCGGCGGCGCGGCTCGGCTATGCGGTGGTCATCAATTCGGACGAGGAAACCGGGTCGGCGTCGTCCGCGCCCCTGCTGGCGGAGGCGGCGCGCGGCAAGGTGGCGGCGCTGACCTACGAACCCGCGCTGCCCGACGGAACGCTGGCAGGCGCGCGGGGCGGCACGGGCAATTTCACGATCGTGGTGCGCGGGCGGGCCGCGCATGCCGGGCGCAACCCGCGCGACGGGCGCAACGCCGTCGTCGCGGCGGCGGCGATTGCGGTGGAACTGGCCGCGCTGATGGCGGACGACCTGAGCGTGAACCCGGCGCGGATCGCAGGCGGCGGGCCGAACAACGTGGTGCCCGATCTTGCCATGCTGCACGTCAATTTCCGCCCCGCCTCTGCCGCGGCGATCGCGCGGACGGATGCGGCGATGCGCGGGATCGCCGATGCCGTCGCGCAGGCGCATGATGTCGCCGTGTCGGTGCATGGCAGCTTCAACCGGCCGCCCAAGCCGATCGATGCGGGCGCCGCCGCGCTGTTCGAGCGGGTCCGGCGGGCGGGCGCGGACATGGGACTGTCGATCGGCTGGCGGGCGACGGGCGGGGTGTGCGACGGCAACAACATCGCGGCGGCCGGCGTGCCGGTGGTCGACACGATGGGCGTGCGCGGCGGGGCGATCCATTCGGCGGACGAGTTCCTGATTCCCGACAGCCTGGCCGAACGCGCCGCGCTGTCCGCACTCACCATCTTGCGCACCATCGGCTTGGGGGGCCGCCAATGACGTTTCGTATCCGCGCCGCGCGCGACGCCGACCTGCAACATCTTTATGAAATGGCCAAGCTGACCGGGGGCGGCTTCACCAACCTGCCGCCCGATCGCCGGGCGCTGGTCGCCAAGCTGGAGCGCAGCCACGCGGCCTTTGCACGCACCGCCGGCGCCCTGGACGACGAATTGTTCGTGCTGATGCTGGAAAACGCCGATACCGGCGAGGTGCGCGGCACCTGCCAGATCTTTACCCAGGTGGGGCAGCGGCATCCCTTCTACAGCTACCGCCTCGGCACGCTGACCCAGCACAGCCGCGAGTTGCAGCGGACCTTTCGCGCCGAAATGCTGTCGCTGACCACCGATCTGGAGGGTGCGAGCGAGGTGGGCGGGCTGTTCCTGCACCCCGGCGAGCGGGCCGGCGGCCTCGGCCTGTTGCTGGCGCGCAGCCGCTATCTGTTCGTGCGCCAGCACCGGGCACGCTTTGCCGACCGCATCCTGGCGGAGCTGCGCGGCGTGATCGACGAGGCGGGGGGATCGCCCTTCTGGGACGGGCTGGCCGGCCGCTTCTTCGGCATGAATTTTCAGGATGCCGACCAGTTCAATGCGATCAACGGCCACCAGTTCATCGCCGACCTGATGCCCAAGCATCCGATCTACACCGCGATGCTGACCGAGACCGCGCGCGCCGCGATCGGCCTGCCTCACCCCTCCGGCCGGGCCGCGATGCGGATGCTGGAGAATGAAGGGTTCGCCTATGAGAATTACGTCGACATCTTCGATGGCGGGCCGACGATGACGGCGCGAACCGACCAGGTGCGTTCGATCCGCGAGGCGGCCGACGACCGCGTCATATCGGTGGACCGCGGCGGCGGGGCGGAAGCACTGGTGGCGACCGGCGTGCTGGGCGATTTCCGCTGCGCCTTCGGCCATATCCGGCACGAGGATGGCGGGATCATCCTGTCCGAGGATTGCGCCCGCGCGCTGGATGTCGGGGCGGGCGACAACGTGGTGCATGTGGGGCGGTGGTGAGCGCGATGCTGCGAGAGATCAACTTCGACGGAATCGTCGGCCCGAGCCATAATTATGCAGGGCTCAGCCACGGCAATCTGGCCGCGACCCGCAATGCCGGCCAATCGTCGCACCCGCGCGCCGCCGCGTTGCAGGGCATCGCCAAGATGCGCGCCAATCTGGACCTGGGACTGGTGCAGGGCGTGCTGCTGCCCCACCGGCGGCCGGATCATGACTGGCTGGCACGGCTTTCGACCAGCTATGCCGAGGCACCGGCCCACCTGAAGGCGCAGGCGCTGTCCGCGTCGGCGATGTGGGCGGCGAATGCGGCGACGGTCTCGCCTGCGCCAGACACGGCGGACGGTCGCTGCCACCTGAGCGTCGCCAATCTGGTGACGATGCCGCACCGCAGTCATGAATGGTCCGAAACGCTGGCGCAGCTGCGCGTCGCCTTTGCCGACCCGGCCTTTGCGGTGCATGGCCCCGTGCCGCCCCCCTTCGGTGACGAGGGCGCGGCCAACCATATGCGGCTGTGCGCGGATCATGGCGCGCCCGGTGTCGAGGTGTTCGTCTATGGACGCAGCGGCGGGCGTTTCCCCGCGCGCCAGCACCGCGAGGCATGCGAGGCGGTGGCGCGCGCGCACGGGCTCGACCCCGCACGCACGCTGTTCGTGGAACAGTCCGAGGTCGCGATCGCGGCCGGCGCCTTTCACAACGACGTGGTGGCGGTGGCCAATGGCCGGGTGCTGTTCGCGCACGAACAGGCCTTTGCCGATCGCGACGGTTTCTACGCCGACCTCCGCCGGTTGCTGCCGGAGGTCGAGATCGTCGAGGTGCCGGCGGCGCGCGTGTCGCTGGAGGATGCCATCGCTTCCTATCTGTTCAACGCGCAGCTCGTGACGCTGCCCTCGGGCGAGCAGGCGCTGGTGCTGCCGGGCGAGGCGCGCGCGACACCCAGTGTCTGGCGTTGGCTGGAGGATCATGTCGCGGGCAACGGCCCGATCCGCCGGCTGGAGGTGGTGGATGTGCGCGAATCGATGGCGAATGGCGGCGGCCCTGCCTGCCTTCGCCTGCGCGTCGTCGCCGATCCCGCGACGGTTGATCCGCGCTTTCTGGTCGATCATGCGCGGCTCGATCGTATCGCTGCGGTGGTCGAAGCCTATTGGCCGGAGACGATCGCGCCGGGGGATATTGCCGACCCGGCGTTGATTGTAGCGATCGAAGCCGCCCGCGCGGCGCTGCTGGAAGTACTCGACCTGCCGCCGCACTGGTGATCAACGTCTAGCGAATGAAGTCTTCACCCCTACCCGTTCGTGTCGAGTAGAGATCGAGTGGCTCCGCAGGTGCGTATCGAGGGCTCGTATCGAGACATTGTTGTACGCGGCAACCTGTCTCTCGATACACCGTCTCGATACGCGGCTTTGCCGCTACTCGACGGCTACTCGAGATGAACGGGATTTCAGGGTCCGCTGACACCATCAGGCCATAGCGATTCCCATTCCGGGACGGGGTGCGCGGTTGCGCCGCTTCGGCCACGGGTGTCTAACCTTTACCCATGTGGCACCGGATCGTCAGGCTCTTCACGATCAAGAGCAAGTTCGAGGCGTTCCTCATCATCTACGGCCTGGCCGTGGGTGCGTGTCAGCGCGGCGTCGTGTATCTGGATCAATATCCCGGCTGGCCTGGCAAGATGATGTTCGCGGTCTGCCCGATCGCCGTCTTCATGGCAGGCGCGCGCATTCTCGACTCGATCGAACGCGAGCAGGCGGACGGCGACGACTTGGGCGCGTGTTAGGATAAGTTGGTCGCACCATGCGCCAGAGACATTATCTGGCGTGGAGATGACCCGTCTCACCCATCTCCAGCGCCTGGAAGCCGAAAGCATCCACATCCTGCGCGAAGTCGTCGCCGAGGCCGAGCGCCCGGTGATGCTCTATTCCGTTGGCAAGGATTCGGCGGTGATGCTGCATCTGGCCAAGAAGGCGTTCTTCCCGGCGCGTCCGCCCTTCCCGCTGCTGCATGTCGATACGACGTGGAAATTCCGCGCGATGTACGACCTGCGCGACAGGGCGGCGGCGGATGCGGGCATGGAGTTGATCGTCCATCGCAACCCGGAGGCAGAGGCGCAGGGCATCAATCCGTTCGACCATGGCAGCCGGCATACCGACATGTGGAAGACCGAGGGGCTGAAGCAGGCGCTGACGCTTCACGGCTTCGACGCGGCATTCGGCGGCGCCCGCCGCGACGAGGAGAAGAGCCGGGCCAAGGAGCGCATCTTTTCGTTCCGCTCGGCCTCGCACGGCTGGGACCCCAAGGCGCAGCGGCCCGAGCTCTGGCGGCTCTACAATACGCGCAAGCACAAGGGTGAGAGCATCCGCGTCTTCCCGCTGTCCAACTGGACCGAGCTGGACATCTGGCAATATATCCTGGCGGAGAATATCGAGATCGTGCCGCTTTACTTCGCCGCGCCCCGCCCGACCGTGGAGCGCGACGGCATGCTGCTGATGGTGGATGACGACCGCTTTCGCTTGCGCCCCGGCGAGGTGCCGGTGGACCGCTCGATCCGCTTCCGCACGCTCGGCTGTTATCCGCTGACGGGTGCCGTCGAGAGCGAGGCGGCGACGCTGCCCGCGATCATCCAGGAGATGCTGCTGACCACGACCAGCGAACGCCAGGGCCGCGCGATCGACCATGATCAGGCGGCGAGCATGGAGAAGAAGAAGCGCGAGGGGTATTTCTGATGGCCAGCATGGCAGAGCTTGCGCCCCGCGGCGTCTATGAGCCCGACGCGCTGATCGCATCCGACATCGCGGCCTATCTGGAGGGGCATGCGAACAAGTCGATGCTGCGCTTCATCACCTGCGGGTCGGTGGACGATGGCAAGTCGACGCTGATCGGGCGGCTGCTCTACGATTCCAAGACGATCTTCGAGGATCAGTTGAACCAGTTGGAGGCGGACTCGCGCCGGCTGGGGACGCAGGGGCAGAATATCGACTTCGCGCTGCTCGTCGACGGCCTTGCCGCCGAGCGCGAGCAGGGCATCACCATCGATGTCGCCTACCGCTTCTTCGCGACGGAGAAGCGCAAGTTCATCGTCGCGGATACCCCCGGCCACGAACAATATACGCGCAACATGGTGACGGGGGCCTCCACCGCCGACTGCGCGGTGATCCTGATCGATGCGCGAAAAGGCGTGCTGACCCAGACGCGGCGGCACAGTTACCTGGCGCATCTGGTCGGCATTCGCGAGATCGTGCTGGCGGTGAACAAGATGGATCTGGTCGGCAACGACCAGGCGGTGTTCGACGCGATCGTCGCGGACTATGCCGCGTTCGCGCAGGCGATCGGGATCGAGCATTTCCGCGCCATTCCGCTGTCCGGGCTGACCGGTGCGAACGTCACCAGCCGCTCGGACACCATGCCCTGGTATGACGGCCCGGCACTGCTGCCGCATCTGGAGAGCATCGACGTCGATGCCGACCGCGCGGGGCTGCGCCCCTTCCGCATGCCGGTTCAATGGGTGAACCGGCCCGATCTCGACTTTCGCGGTTTTGCCGGGCTGATCGCGGGCGGACGGATATCGGTCGGCGATCCGGTGCGGATCGTGCCGTCGGGCCGCAGTTCCAAGGTCGCGCGGATCGTCACCTTCGAGGGGGATCGGCCGAGCGCGATCGCCGGCGAGGCGGTGACACTGGTGCTGGCCGACGAGGTGGACTGCTCGCGCGGGGACGTGATCGCCGCCGCGTCCGCGCCGCCGGAGGTGGCGGACCAGTTGCTCGCGACGATCGTGTGGATGGCGGATACCGAAATGGTGCCCGGCCGCGGATATTGGCTCAAGCTGGGCACGCAACTGGTCAACGCGGTCGTGCAGCCGCCGCGCCATGTGGTGGACGTGAACACCCAGGCCGAATTGTCGGCAACGACGCTCAGCCTGAACGATATCGGCGTGGCGGAGGTCTATGCCGACCGGCCGATCGTGTTCGAACCCTATGCCAAGGGCAGCGACCTTGGCGGCTTCATCCTGATCGACCGCGCGACCAATGCGACGGTGGCGGCGGGCATGATCGCCGAGCCGCTGCGCCGCGCACAGAACGTCCATTGGCAGTCGATCGACGTGACGCGCGAGGCGCATGCGCGCCAAAAGGGGCAGACGCCGCGTGTCCTGTGGTTCACCGGCCTGTCGGGATCGGGCAAGTCGACCATCGCCAATCTGGTCGAGAAGCGGCTGCACGCCATGGGGCGGCACACCTTCCTGCTGGACGGCGACAATATCCGCCACGGGCTGAACCGCGACCTGGATTTCAGCGAGGCGGGGCGGATCGAGAATATCCGCCGCGTCGGCGAGGTCGCCAAGCTGATGGCGGATGCCGGGCTGATCGTGTTGACCGCGTTCATCTCGCCCTTTGCCGCCGAGCGCGACATGGTGCGGCGGATGCTGCCCGAGGGCGAGTTCGTCGAGATCTTCGTGGATACGCCGCTGGACGTGGCGGAGGACCGCGACGTGAAGGGCCTCTACGCCAAGGCGCGGGCCGGTGAGATCGCCGACTTTACCGGTATCTCCAGCCCCTATGAGCGTCCGGCCCGGCCCGAACTGCGCATCGACACGGTGCGCGAGACGCCGGAAGCGGCGGCCGAGCGGATCGTCGAGCATCTGCTGGGCGTGTGGACCTACGACCTGTGACCGATGCGGAGCTTGCACGCGCGGTGGCGCTGGAGGCGGGGGCGTTGCTGGCGCGCATCCGCGACGCCGGCGACTGTTCCGGCAAGGCGCTGGGCGACCGCGGCGACCATGATGCGAACCTGCTGATCCTCGACCGGCTGCGCGCCGCCCGGCCGGACGACTTCATCCTGTCCGAGGAGTCGGTGGACGACCGTGCGCGCTGCGCGGCGCGGCGGGTGTGGATCGTCGACCCGCTGGACGGCACGCGCGAATATGCCAGCGGATCGGACGAATGGGCGGTGCATATCGGGCTGGCGATCGACGGCCGCCCGGCGGTGGGTGCCGTCGCGGTGCCGGCACTGGCCCGCGTGTTCGCGACCGACGATATGGCGGCGCCCCCGCCCCCTCTGCCCGATCGGTTGCGGGTGGTGGTCAGCCGCTCCCGCGCGCCGGAAATCGCGCGCGGCGTCGGCGAGGCGCTTGGCGCGACGATGATCGCGATGGGGTCGGCCGGTGCCAAGGCGATGGCGGTGGTCGACGGGCGCGCCGACATCTACCTGCATGACGGCGGGCAATATGAATGGGACAATTGCGCGCCCGCCGCGGTGGCGATGGCCGCCGGGCTGCACGCGTCGCGCATCGACGGCAGCCCGCTCGTCTATAATTGCGAGAACACGCTGCTGCCCGACCTGCTGATCTGCCGGCCGGAACTGGCGGAGCGGGTGCTGGCCGCGATCCGCGCAGGCCGGGGCTGAGGCTCTACGCCGCCACCCGTTGCGGCACGCGGCCCAGTTCCTCGGCGAACCACGCACAGGTCTTGGCAAGACCGTCGGCCAGCGGCACGCGCGGTTCCCAGCCGAGCAGCGCCTTTGCCCGGTCGATGTTCGGGCGGCGGCGGCGGGGATCGTCCTGGGGGAGCGGGGTATAGACCAGCCGGTTGGTGCTGCCCGTCATCGCCACCACCTTCTCCGCCAGGTCCGACACGGTCAGCTCGTTGGGGTTGCCCAGATTGACCGGCTCCAGCCCGTCGATCTCGCTTTCCATCAGGCGGATCAGCGCGTCGACCATGTCGGACACATAGCAGAAGCTGCGCGTCTGCGTGCCGTCGCCGTGAATGGTGATGTCGCGGTTCGACAGCGCCTGGCAGATCAGGTTGGAGACGACGCGGCCATCATCGGGATGCATCTGCGGGCCATAGGTGTTGAAGATGCGCGCGACGCGGACCTGGGCACGCTTCATGCGCGCATAGTCGAAGGTCAGCGCCTCGGCGGCGCGCTTGCCCTCGTCATAGCAGGCGCGGGGGCCGGTGCAGTTCACCCAGCCGCGATAACCCTCCACCTGCGGATGCACCTCCGGGTCGCCGTACACTTCGGACGTGGAGGTGAGCAGGAAGCGCGCACCCGTCTGCTCGGCGAGACGCAACAGATGGTTGGTGCCCATCACGTTGGTCAGCATCGTGTGTTCGGGATCGACCTGATATTGCGGCGGCGAGGCGGCACAGGCCAGATTGTAGATGCGCACGATGCGGCCCGCTTCGCGCAGCACCGCCTCGGGCAGCGGATCGACGATGTCGCCTTGCACGAAGGTGAAGCCCGGCCGCCCTTCCAGCAGACGCAGGTTGGAGGGGCGCGCGGTCTGCAGATTGTCGAGGACGATCACCTGCCGCCCCTCGTCCAACAATCGCGCGGTCAGGTGCGAGCCGATGAACCCCGCGCCGCCCGCGATCAGGATCACCTCCTCCGATGCTGCCATTGCCTCTTCCTTTCCATGGTCATCGTCACGCGACCTGCGGTTCGCGTGCGGCCGCTGTTGCGGCATGTTCCAGATATGCTTCGAGTTCGGCCGCGCGGTGGCGCGCGGTATGCTGGGCCAGCACGCGGGCCTGTGCGGCACGCCCCATCGCCCCGGCATCTCCGCCGGACAGCGCCGCCACCACCGCCTCGGTCCCGTCCGCCAGGATGATTTCCGATTGCGGTACGAAAAGCTGGTCCAGCCCCTCCCAGATGTCGGAAATGATCGGCGTGGCGCAGGCCGCGGCTTCGAACAGGCGCACCGAGGGCGACCAGCCGCGCGCGATCATGTCGCCGCGCGTCACGTTCAGCGTGAAGCGCGAGGCGGAGTAGAAGGCGGCATGGTCGGCAGGCGGGCAATGCTCGATCCGCTCGACATTGGCCGGCCAGTCGATGTCGGCGGGATATTGCGGCCCGGCAACGACGAAGCGGCGATCGGGCATGCGCCGCGCCGGCTCCAGCAACAGCCGCTCCAGCGTCGGTTGGCGATCGGGGCTGTAGGTGCCGAGATAGGAGAGGTCCCAGCGCGGGGCCACCTCCAGCGGTCGATAGGCATCCTCGTCCACCGAACAGAACAGCGCGCGCGCGGCCGGCGAGCCATATTGCCGCTCCAGATGGTCCAGCGTCGGCCCACCGGTGAACGACAGATACAGGTCGTAGCCGGGGATCACCGCCGGCGAGAGATATTCGAAGTCGCCGCGTTCCAGCTTGGCGAGCGTCACGGGCGTGTCGATGTCGTAAAAGGCGGTGACGCCGCGCGCAAGTTCCTCCACCAGCAGCCCGACCTCGACGCCTTGCGGCACATAGGAGCCGACGATCACCGCATCGGCCTCGGCGATCGCCTCGCCCCAGCGGCTGCGCAGTTCGTCCAGGTCGGCGTAAAAGGCCAGTTCGCAATAATCGGGATCGGTGCAGTCGCGCTGGCTGGCATACCAGGGCACATCGCGTTCCAGGAACAGGATATCGTGCCCGCGCGCGGCAAATGCCTTCAACAGCGCGCGAAAGGTGGTGGCGTGGCCATTGCCCCAGGACGAGGACAGCGAGAGGCCGAGGACGACGAGCCTCATGCCGGCACAGCCTGCCGGGCGAGATGGTCGCGGAACAGCGCGTCCACCTGTACCGCGCGCAGTTCATAGGTATGTTCGGCCAGCACCCGCGCCTTCGCCGCCTGCCCGATCGCCTGCGCCCGCTCGGTGGTCAGCGCCGCCAGATGATCCGCCACGTCCTGCCCGTCGCGCGCGACCAGCACTTCGCGGTCGGGGGTCAGGAACTGTTCGATCCCTTCCCACGCATCGGTGATCAGGCAGGCCGCCGCGCCCGCCGCCTCGAACACGCGGGTGGCGGGCGAGAAGCCGATATGCGCCATCGAGTCGCGGGCGACGTTCAACACCGCGCGCGGCGTGCAATTGAAGGCGTTGTGCTCGGCGGTGTAGACATGGCCGCGGTGGCGGACATTGCCGGGCATCTGCTTCGTTTCCCAACCATTGCCGCCGATCAGGAACTGGCGATCGGCAAGGCGGGCGGCGGGCTTCAGGAAGAATTCCTCCACCCGCGCCTCGCGGTCGGGCAGGCGATTGCCCAGAAAGGCGAGATCGCAGGCAAAGCGCGGATCGGGCGCGACCGGATGATGCGTCTCCGGGTCCAGTGCATTGTAGACGGGGATGCACCGTTTCGCGCCGAAGCCGGTATAGGCGTCCACCACCGGCGGCCCGCCGCCATAGGTCAGCACCATGTCCAGATCGGGAAGTGCGGCAAGCACGGGGTGCGACGCGTCGCCGCGCATCTCGTCCAGCGTCGCGGCGGCATCGACATCCCAGAAGATCTTGAGCGCATGGGGCCCGGCATTGGCGATGATGCCTTCCAGCAGTTCGCGGTCGAACACGCCGACGCCGTTCGCCTTCACCACGATGTCGGCGCCCCGCGCCTCCGCCAGCACGTCGCGCAGCGCCTCCGGGGTGGCGGGATAGACGACCGACCGGGCGTAGGAGGGCGGATCGATGTCGCGGTGCTTCTGCCGGTCGAACGCGTCGGGCTCGTAAAAGGTGATGTCCCAGCCGTGGCGGGCGAGCGCGCTCAATATGCCGCGATAATAGGTGGCGGCACCGTTCCAGTAGGAGGAAACGAGGCTGGAGCCGTAAAAGGCGATCTTCATGCGGCGGTCCTCTGGGGCGCGGGCGCGTGCAACTGGCGCGCGATGGCGAGCAGTTCGTCGACGCGGTGTGCGCAGGTGTGGCGGGCGCGGATCGTCTCCAGCCCGGCGGCGACCAGCGCGGCGCGCAGATCGGCGTCTTCGGCCAATGCCCGCAGGTGCCGGGTCATCGCGGCGCCATCGGCCGCGACGAGATAGTCGGTGCCGGGCCGGAACAGGCTTTCGGCATCCTCCCATGGTGCGGAGACGAGCGGGATGCCGCAGGCCAGCGCCTCGAACACGCGGATGGTGGGAATGCCGGGCAGGATCGTCGCATAATAACGGCGCGGCACGTGAACCGTGGCAAGCGCGCGGGCAAAGATGTCGGGCGCGCCGGCATTGGGCGCCCAGCCGTGATAGCGGGCACCATGCGCGGCCAGCATTGCTCTGGCTTCGTCAGGGTAGCGGACACCGTAGATATCGAGCGGCAGCCCGGCTTCGGCGGCGGGCCGGAACAGGAAGCTTTCCAGTTCGCGCGTCCGCTCGCCATCGCCCCAATTGCCGATCCAGACGAGGCCGGACCACGCGCCGTCCTCGGCCGGCGGGTGGAAGCGGCGGGTGTCGGCCGCCTCATGCCAGGTCCATACCCGGCCCTCCCAGCCCCAGCCGCGATAAACCTCAGACAGCGTTTCGCCGAACGCCAGCACACCGTCATAGCCCGACAGGTCGAAGGCGGTCATCTCGTCCGGGGCACTGACCGCGCGGTGATGCGTGTCGTGGAACAGCAGGCGGAACGAACCGCCCCGCCTGCGCACGTCGCCGATCGCCGCGACCAGTGCCGGCTCGTTCCATTCATGGACGATGACCAGATCCGCCCCGTCGACCAGCGGCTCCAGCGCGATCTCGGGCGCGATGCTCTGGGAGGACAGTTCCGGATAATGGCGGCGATAGGGCTCCAGCCCCGCCTCGCCCGCATCGGCCAGCAGGTTGGTCAGGCTCCAGGGGTTGATCGGCTCATAGACGCGCACGTCATGCCCGCGCGCGATCAGGTCGCTCAGCACGCCGCGCAGGAAATGGGCGTTGCCGTGGTTCCAGCAGGATTGCAGGCTGTGGGTGAAATAGACGATCTTCATGCGGCGACCTTGGTGGAGGGCTTGGCCGCGCCGAGCAGGCCGGCATAGATGGAGGCCATGGCACCGGCCATCGCATCGGGGGTGTAGCGAGCGGCCCGGATGCGGGCGGCCTCCCCCATATGCTGGCGCAGCGCCTGGTCGGCGATGACGCGGCCGATCGCGGCGGCAAAGCCATCGGCATCGTCCGGGTCCACGAACAGCGCGGCGCCCGTCCACAATTCCCGAAACGTGTCGATCCCCGACAGCACCAGCGCGCAGCCCGCCGCCGCCGCCTCCAGCACCGACAGGCCGAACGGCTCGAAGCTGGCCGACGAGACGAAGATCGGCCGGCGTGCCAGTTGCGCGGCCAGATCGGGGGTGGAAAGCGTGCCGAGCGACCGGGCGTGCCGGAGCCGGATCGTCTCGCCATGCGGGGCGATCAGCGGGCCGGCAGCGAGCATCGGCCAGGCGATGCGCCCCGCCGCCTCGTCGAGCAGGCGGACACGCTTCACCTGATCCCATAGCCGCCCGGCGGTCAGCACATGATCGGCCTGGGCGAGCCCCGTAGGCACGGGCAGCGCGGCGCGGCCGTTATGCACGGTCAGCGGCGGCGTCGGCAGCCGGTGGCAGCGGGCGACGATCGCGGCATAGCTGGCACTGGGCGCGACCACCGCGTCGGCGCGCATCAGTCCGGCGCGCACCAGCCGCGCTTGCCAGGCAAAGGCGCGGTCGGGCTGGGTGCCGTGCGCGGCATCCCACCAGGTCGCGACGCAGCCATGAATGACCGCGACGACCGGCACGGAATAGCTGGTCTCGGCCGCAAGGCAGGGTTGGTTGAGGTGGACCAGGCCCACCCCCTCGCGCTCAGCCAGGGCGCGGATCGCCTCGCCCGCCGCCTGGACCGGGCCGGGCTCGTCGCACAGCCAGTCGAGCGGCAGGCCGGTTTCGACCAGCGTCAGTCCCGGCACGGCCGCCGCCTCGCCCCGCTGCGCCGCCGTCGCCGGCGGGCCCAGCGTCGCCAGCACCGTCTCGATCCCGTGCGGCACCAGCGAGGCGGCCAGATCGGTCGCATATTGCCAGACCCCACCGACCGCGTCGGCGGTCATCAGGATGCGCATGGTCACGACGCCAGCGCCGTCATGTCGCCGACCGGCAGGTTCAAGCGGCGCTCGCTCGCCAGCCAGCGCGCCAGGTTCGCCACGCCCTCGCGCCACGGCACCTTCGCGCCCAGCCCCAGGGCCGCTTCCGCCTTGCGCGTGTCGGCGACGAAGTAACGCTGGTCGCCCGCGCGCCAGTCCGCATAGTCGATCGCCACGTCCTGCCCGATCAGCGTGCCGATATAGGCGAGCAGGGTACGCAGGCTGACCGCATTGTCCACGCCGCCGCCCAGGTTGAACACCTGCCCCGACACCCGGTCGATATTGGCCCAGGCCCGCACATAGGCATCGACCGCATTCGACACGTCGAGGATGTCGCGCACCTGCTGCCCGTCGCCATAAAGCGTGATCGGCCGCCCTTCGAGCGCGCGGATCAGGAAATGGGCGACCCATCCCTGATCCTCGGTCCCCATCTGGCGGTGGCCATAGATGCAGCTCATCCGCAGCACCGCGGTCGGCACGCCGTAGCTGCGCGCATAATCCAGCACATATTGGTCGGCCGCGCCCTTGGAACAGCCATAGGGCGTGTGGAAGTCGAGCGGCCGGTCCTCGCCGATGCCATGGTCGCGGATTGCGGCGTCGACCGGCGCATAGCCATTGTCGCTCGCGGCGAAATCCAGGTCGGCCAGATCGCCGTAAACCTTGTTGGTCGACGCAAAGATCAGCGGCGTCGCATCGCCCCGCTTGCGCAGCATCTCCAGCAGCGACAGCGTGGCCGCGATGTTGATCGTGAAGTCGTCCACCGGATCGACCAGGCTGGTGGTCACCGCCACTTGCGCTGCCAGATGGAACACCGCCTTGGCGTCGGCGGCGGCATCGGCGAGCGCGTCCTGCTCGCGAATGTCGGCGATCCGCGCCTCGATCCGGTCGCCATGCCGGCTCTGCAACCAGTGCAGATTCTGCTCGACCCCGGCGCGGGCCAGCGCGTCATAGACGCGGACGCGGTACCCCTCGCCCGCCAGCCGGTCCGCGAGGTTCGAACCGATAAAGCCAGCGCCGCCCGTGATCAGGATGGGCCGGTCGTCGCTCACGCCACCAGCCCCCGCTTCTCCAGTTCGGCGCGCATCGTCGCCACCTTGTCCTCGGCGGTCTGCTCGGCCACCCACTCCGCCAGTTCGGCCAGTCCTTGCGTGAAATCCTGCGTCGCGCGGAAATCCAGCTTCTCGGCGGCCAGACCGGTGTCGCAGAAACAGTGGCGTATGTCGCCGATCCGCGCCTTGCCCACGACCTCGGGGGTCAGGTCGTTCTTGCCCATCGCGCGGGCCAGTTCGGTCGCCACTTCGGTGACGGAGCGGTCATGCCCCGATCCGATGTTGAACGTGCCGCCGACCGCCTGGGGCAGCGTCAGCGAGTCGGCAAAGGCGCGCGCCACGTCCGACACATGGACGAAATCGCGGCGCTGCTCGCCATCCTCGAAGATCATCGGCTGCTGGCCATTGAGCAGGCGCGAGGCGAAGATCGCCAGCACGCCGGTATAGGGGTTCGACAGCGCCTGACCGGGGCCATAGACGTTGAACAGGCGCAGGCACACGCCCTCGATGCCATAGGGCGCGGCCATGATGTGGGTGGTGCGCTCCTGCACATATTTGTTGAGCGCGTAGATCGAGGCGAGGTTCGGGCGCTTCCATTCGGGCGTCGCCACCGGCGACAGCGGCCGCCCCTGCGCATCGACCGGCTCCCAGTTGGACAAACCGTCGCGCAGGCCCCGGCGCTCGGCATCCTCGACCAGATTGCCGTCCGCATCGCGGTACAGCCCCTCGCCATAGATCGACATGGACGAGGCGGTGACGACGCGGCGCACCGGCTTGTCGATCAGCTTCTCGAACAGCACTGCGGTGCCGACATCGTTGGTCGAGGTATAGCGCTCCACCTCGTACATCGACTGGCCGACGCCCACTTCGGCGGCGAGGTGGACGACGCTGTCCACCCCGTCCAGCGCGCGCGACACGGCATCGCCGTCGCGCACGTCGCCGCGGATCAGCTCGACCTCGTCGTTCAGCAGCGGGGGGCGATCCACCTGCCCGTGCACCTGCTCGATCAGGCTGTCGAGAACGCGGACCCGGTTGCCGCGGGCGAGCAGTTCATCGGCAACGAAGCGGCCGATAAAGCCGGCGCCGCCGGTGACGAGAACCGTCTCGCTCATGCCGGAAACTTGATCTGTGTTGTTGACGAAAAGCGGATTGTCGCGGCCACTCGGGTCATTCGGTTCAACACCCCCTCATCACAATGCTTTCGGTAGTGGAACGAAGCTTCTTCTTCTTTGTTCCTAACCTATTGAGAAGCTATCTTCTTAACAATTGTTAAGTCGCTGCCATTCCTGGTGCGGCGATACAGGGGGCGGGGAAGCGTACATTTGACCGCAACGATCCTTTTCATCCGCCATGCCGCGCACGCCCATCTGGATGTACGTCTTTCGGGACGCCTGCCGGGCGTACCCTTGAGCGAGGCCGGCATGGCGCAGGCGGCCGCCTTGGGGGCGGCGCTGGTCGGTCAGGGGATCACCCGCGTCGAATGCAGCCCCCTGACCCGCACCTGCCAGACGGCGCAGGCGATCGCGGACGCGTGCGGTCTTCCGGCGCCGACCATGGTCGATGCGCTGGTCGAGATCGACATGGGCGAGTGGACAGGGGCTGCATTCGGCACCCTGCACGGCCCCGCCTGGGATGCATGGAACAACCGGCGCGGCACGGCGCGAATCCCTGGTGGCGAGACGATGGCGGAGGCGCAGGCGCGCATCGTTGGCCATCTCGAACGGCTGGCGCGCGACGCCGATGGGCAGGTGATCGCGCTGGTCAGCCATAGCGACATGATCCGCGCCGGCGTCGCGCATGTGCTGGGCCTGTCGCTCGACAATCTCCTGCGCTTCGACATCGCCCCGGCCAGCGTCTCGCGCGCCGTTGTCGGCGACTGGGGTGCCAAATTGCTGAGCCTGAACGAGAGGATGTGCTGATGGCGACGATCGCCGACAAGGCTTTGCGTGAACAGGTGGCCGCGCTGGGGCCGTGGTTCCACAATATCGATCTGGGCGGTGGGCTGTGGACCGCGCCCGATCATTTCCTGGGCAATTACCCGGGCTTCAAGTTCGACCGCTTCGCCCACGCCCTGCCCGCCGACCTGACCGGCAAATCGGTGCTCGATATCGGCTGCAATGCCGGCTTTTATTCTGTCGAGATGAAGCGGCGCGGTGCCGACCGGGTGCTGGGGATCGACAGCGACGAGCGCTATCTGGCGCAGGCGCGGCTGGCGAGCCGGGCGCTGGGGTTCGAGGGTGTCGAGTTCCGTAACCTGTCCGTCTACGATGTCGGTGCGCTTGGTGAACGGTTCGACCTCGTGATCTTCATGGGCGTGCTCTACCACCTGCGCCACCCGCTGCTCGCGCTGGACCTGATCCGGGAGCATGTCGCGGGCGACATGCTGCTGTTCCAAACGATGCAGCAGGGGTCGCGCGACGCCTATGACGCACCGGCCGACCATCCCTTTCACAAGCCGGGCACGCACCAGCCGCCCGACTTCTTCGACGATGCCGCCTATCCGAAGATGCATTTCATCGAGCGTGCCTTCGCCAATGACTGGACCAACTGGTGGGCACCGAACCGCGCCTGTTCGGAGGCGATGCTGCGCGCCGCGGGGTTCCGGATCGAGGCGCATCCGGAGAACGAGGTCTATCTCTGCCGCGTCAGCGATATACCCTATGCCGAATACGGCCCTGCCGCCGTCTATCCGAACAAGGGGGAGGAAACACGATGATCGAAGCCGCGATGATCTGGAACGAGCCGAACAACAAGTCGCATTGGGACCCGGAACTCGATCCCGACTGGGCGATCTTCGCCGATACGGTCGCGCGTGCCGGCAATGCGATCCACGCGATCAACCCGGCGATCACCCGTGTGCTGGGCGGCATGTCCCCCATCGATCCGGCCTGGGTACGCCGCATGGAAGGGCACGGCGCGCTGGACGCGGTCGATGTCGTCGCGGTGCACGGATTTCCGCTCGACTGGAACCTGTGGTCGATCCACGAATGGCCGGCCAAGGTCGCCGAGATCGAGGCGGTGACGCACAAGCCCGTCTGGGTCACCGAAGTCGGCGTCGGCTCCTTCGGGGCGGAGGAGGTGCAGGTGTTCGGTTTGCGTCGCACCGCCGAGCTGCTGCTCGGCCGCGTGCCGCGCGTCTTCTGGTATTCGCTCTTCGACCTGCCGATGGAATGGGGCGCCACCACCCGCCACCGCGAGGCGGAAGGGTCCAGCTATTACCGTCACTTCTACATGGGGCTTATCCGCCCGGACGGTACGCCGAAGCCCGCCTTGGAGGATTATGCCAAGGTGGCGGGCGAGATGGGGCTGATGCAGTGGTTCCATTTCGAGGACCCCCGGCTGGACGATGCCGTCGCCTGGATGAAGCGGCTGGGCACGAAGAAGCTGCGCACCGGGCTGAGCTGGGCGGACAGCTTCCGGCCCAACGCGACCGACTGGTTCGACCGCCAGATGGAGGCGCTGGCCGATTTCGACGTCACCGTCACCTTCTGCTTCACGCCCGAGCATCTGGGCGTCGCGCCGCATCATACCAGCCCAGCGCGCGAGCCGCAGGCCTTTGCCGATTTCTGCGCATGGATGATCGACCGCTACGCACCGGCATCGACCAGCGTACCTGCGGTGGCGGCGGAATGAAGATCGGGCACGCGCCTGGTATCAAGCAATTGTAATCCGATGTTATTTTGCTTCGCATGGCACGGTGTCATCGCGCTGCTGCAACCGGTGCCGGCACCCGCCGCACCCGGTCATGCAGGAGCGACGATGACCCATGAAGCGAGGCGTGCCTGATGGCGCGCAATCCCCTGCGCGTGCTTGGCACCGGCATCATCACCGGGGCGGCGGACGACGATCCTTCCGCGATCGGCACCTATGCCACCGCCGGCGCACGGTTCGGCCTGGGCTTTCTGTGGATCGCCCCCGTGCTGCTGCCGATGATGTATGTCGTCGTCTATGTCTCGGCCAAGCTGGGCCGCGTTTATGGCAAGGGACTGTTCGCCGCGGTGCGCGACCGGTTTCCGCGCTGGGTGCTGTATCCGCTCGTCGCCTGCGCGTTCACCGGCAATGTCATCGAGGCGGCGGCCAATCTTGGCGGGATCGGCGCGGCGCTGGCGCTGCTCGTTCCCGTGCCCGTTCCCGCCATCGTGGTGGGCGCGGCGGCGATCATCGTCGCCTTTCAGATCTTCGGCAGCTACGATCTGCTGCGCACCATCTTCCGCTGGCTGGCGCTTGCCCTGTTCGCCTATGTCGCGGCCGCGATCATGGCCCGGCCCGACTGGGGGGCGGTGCTGCGCGCCACGGTGATGCCACGGGTGACGATGGATGCCGAGTTCCTGGCGATGGTCGTCGCGTGCATCGGCACCTCCCTGTCCGCCTATATCTACACCTGGCAGTCCAACCAGGAGGTGGAGGAGCAGATCGCCGAGGGCAGGACGCGCTGGTGCCAGCGTTTCGGTGCCAGCCGCGGGGAACTGGAACGCACCCGCCGCGACGTCATCATCGGCATGCTCTTCTCCAACGTCATCCTCTACTTCATCATCCTGTCGACCGGTGCGACGCTCCACCCCGCCGGCCAGACCGAGATCGAAAGCGCCGCACAGGCCGCCTCCGCGCTGGAGCCGCTGGCGGGTCCGGCCGCCAAATGGCTGTTCGCCGCCGGTGTGGTCGGCGTCGGTTTCCTCGCGGTGCCCGTGATGTCGACCGGCGCCGCCTATGATCTGGTACAGGGGGTCGGGCGCGAGGGGCATCTGAACGCAAAGGTCGGCGAGGCGAAGCTGTTCTACGCGGTCATCGTGCTGGTCACGATCGTCGCGGTGGCGCTCAACTTTCTCGGCTTCAATCCGATGCGGGCCCTGGTGTGGTCGGGGATCGTGCAGGGCTTTTCGGTGCCGCCGCTACTGTGTGCGATGATGATCATGACCGGCGACCGGCGGATGATGGGCGCGCGGCGCAACGGCTGGCTGACCACCATGCTCGGCTGGATCACGGTGCTGGTCACCTTTGCCGCGGCGATCTCCCTGATCGTCGCCTGGGCTTCATGATAACAAACGACAAGGAACAGATGGTGAGCGAGACGATGCAGGCCGCGATACTGGCCGCACCCGAACGGTTCGAGATGGTGGAGGTGGCCCGCCCCGAACCCGGACCCGGCGAGGTGCGCATCCGGCTGGAGGGCTGCGGCGTCTGCGCCTCGAACGTCGAGCCATGGGCCGGACAGCCCTGGTCCAGCTTCCCCGGCGAGGCGGGTGGCATGGGGCATGAGGGCTGGGGCATCGTCGATGCGGTCGGCCCGGGCGTGTCGGGCGTGCGCCCCGGCGACCGCGTCGCCACCTTGTCCTGCCACAGC
>NZ_JALNUQ010000020.1:0-55526 GCF_026540875.1 Sphingomonas sp. GM_Shp_2 | reverse complement strand
TCAGGCGGAGCAAAGAGGCGAAGCGCATGCCCGCTCTATGGGCGAGGCAGGAGGGCGGCTCAACCTTTCCGGGCGGGCCCGTTGCGACGGAACCGCGCTGCGGGGCGACGGGTTCAACCTGGATCAATGGAGACCCCTATGTCCGACACCGCCGATACCCCTACGCTGCTGCTCGTTCAGGCCAATGTGGCGCATACGATGAAAGTGGAAAGCCGGGACGGCGATACGGTGGGCACCGTATATTCGTTCATGGTCCACAAGCGCAGCGGCAAGGTGACGCATGCGGTCCTGTCGCTGGGCGGGTTCCTCGGCATGGGCAAGAGCTTCTACCCCGTCCCCTTCTCGCTCCTCCAGTTCGACTCGGTGCGCGACCAGTACGTCATCACCATCGACCGCCGCCTGCTGGAAGGCGGCCCGAGCTGGTCGAACAACGCGCCCGTATTCGACCAGGCCTATGCCGACCGCGTCGCAAGCTATTACAGTGTCGGCAGCGAGAATGTGTCGATCGAATAAGTAGAGCGATGACGGGGGGCGGTACGATTTGCATCGTGCCGCCCCTTAAGCATCACGCCCGCCGGCCGCTGGCGAATTTCTTGCTCTTGCCGAACCGCGTCTTGCGGGTACCCGGCTTGCCTTCGTTGGAGCGGCCCATGATCGGGGCCTTTTGTTCGTGGACGGGCAGGCCCAGCTCCTCGTTCTCCAACTGACGGATCTCGTCGCGCAGGCGACCGGCCTCCTCGAATTCGAGGTCGGCAGCGGCCTTGCGCATCTTCTTTTCGAGTTCCTCGATATAGGCCCGCAGATTGTGGCCGACCATGTGCGAACGCTCGTCGTCGATCGGCACGGTCACCTGATCGCCCGAGGCGACATGCGCGATGATGTCGCCGATATTCTTGCGTACGGTCGCGGGCGTGATGCCGTGTTCGGCATTATAGGCCATCTGCTTTTCCCGGCGCCGCGCGGTTTCGCTCATCGCGCGTTCCATCGAGCCGGTTATGCGATCCGCATACAGGATCACGCGACCATCGACGTTGCGGGCGGCGCGGCCGATCGTCTGGATGAGCGAGGTTTCCGACCGCAGGAACCCCTCCTTGTCGGCGTCCAGGATCGCGACCAGCCCGCATTCGGGAATATCCAGTCCCTCACGCAGCAGGTTGATGCCGATAAGCGCGTCATAGACGCCCAGGCGCAGATCGCGGATCAGTTCGATACGCTCCAGCGTCTCGACGTCGGAGTGCATGTAACGGACCTTGATCCCCGCCTCGTGCATATATTCGGTCAGGTCCTCCGCCATCCGCTTGGTCAGCGTGGTGACAAGCGTGCGGTACCCCCGCTCGGTGGTCTTGCGAACCTCGACGATCAGGTCCTGTACCTGTTCCTCGACCGGCTTGATCTCGATCGGCGGATCGATCAGGCCGGTAGGGCGGATCACCTGTTCGGCAAAGACGCCGCTCGTCTGCTCCATCTCCCAACTGCCCGGCGTGGCCGACACGCACACGGTTTGCGGGCGCATCGCATCCCATTCGTTGAAACGCAGCGGCCGGTTGTCGATCGCCGAGGGCAGACGGAAGCCATATTCGGCCAGCGTGATCTTGCGACGATGGTCCCCTCGCGACATGCCGTTAATCTGGCCGATGGTGACATGGCTCTCGTCGACGAACAGCACGGCGTTTTCGGGCAGATATTCGAACAGGGTCGGTGGCGGCTCGCCGGGCAGGCGGCCGGTCAGGAAGCGGCTGTAATTCTCGATGCCGTTGCAACTGCCGGTCGCCGCGATCATTTCGAGGTCGAAGTTGGTACGCTGTTCGAGCCGCTGGTGTTCGAGCAGCTTTCCCTCCGCTTCCAATTCCTTCAGCCGCTCGGACAATTCGTGGCGGATCGCCTCGGCCGCCTGCTTCATCGTCGGGCCGGGGGTGACATAGTGCGAGTTCGCATAGACGCGCACGGAGTTGAGGTTCGCGACCTTCTTGCCGGTGAGCGGATCGAATTCGGTGATCTCCTCGATCTCGTCGCCGAAGAAGGAGATGCGCCACGCCGAATCTTCATAATGCGACGGGAAGAGTTCCAGCGTGTCGCCCTTCACGCGGAAATTGCCGCGCTGAAAGGCCGCATCGTTGCGCTTGTATTGCAGTGCGACGAGCTTGCGCACGATTTCGCGCTGATCGACGCTTTGCCCTTTCTTCAGGTCGAAGATCATCGCCGAATAGGTCTCGACCGAACCGATGCCGTACAGGCACGACACCGAAGCGACGATGATGACGTCGTCCCGCTCCAGCAACGCACGCGTGGCCGAGTGACGCATGCGGTCGATCGACTCGTTGATCGAGGATTCCTTCTCGATATAGGTGTCGGACCGCGGCACATAGGCTTCGGGCTGGTAATAGTCGTAATAGCTGACGAAATATTCGACCGCGTTGTTCGGGAAGAAGTTCTTGAACTCTCCGTACAACTGCGCGGCCAGGATCTTGTTGGGGGCGAGGATCAGCGCGGGGCGCTGCAACGCCTCGATCGTCTTGGCCATGGTGAAGGTCTTGCCGGAGCCGGTGACGCCGAGCAGCACCTGATCCTTCTCGCCGGCCCGTGCCGCCGCCACCAGTTCGGCAATGGCGGTGGGCTGGTCGCCGCTGGGGGTGTAGTCGGTCACCAACTCGAGGCGGCGCCCGCCCTCCGCCTTTTCCGGGCGGCTGGGGCGATGGGGGACGAAGGCGGGGCCGGTTTCCGGCTCTTCTAGGGTCGTGCGGATCTGGATGGCCATGGCGGGGATATGGGGCTTTGTTCTCGTTTCGTCACCTGTGCCCACGTAAACGGTTTCGAGCCCTGCAAGTTCAGGCGCGGCGATCGGTCAGGGCGGCGGCGACCGTGAGGATCAGCGCTGCGGCGGTGGCCAGCCACAAGGCATGGGGGCCGGCATGGAGATGCGCGAGCGTGCCCAGTGCGGCCCCTGTGACAAGCGCGCTCCACAACAGCAGATGCGGAGTCCATGCCCAGCGTGCGCCGCCGGTGATCGCGGCGGCGAGCCGCTGGCCCAGCTTGACCAGCGTGCCGGTCATGTAGGTGACGCCGATGCTGACCTCGCCGTCACGCTGAAACACGCCGTTGGCGGCACCCATCGCCGCGGCCATGACGAAGACGGCGGACGGTGCGTTCAGCGGGGCGGCGACGGCAAGCAGGATGGTGACCAGCAGCAGGACCACCGGCTTTCGCGCCCGGCCCGCCACACGCGCGGCCAGCGCACCGGCGATCACGCCGCCGACAAACGCGCCGACCAGTCCGGCTGCGACCGCCGCCATCGGGCCGCCAAGGACGAGATCGACCGCAAGCTGCGTCGAATTGCCGCTCATGAAGGAGACAAACAGGCCGTTCAGGGTGAGGAAGCCGACGGCATCGAGATAGCCAGCCAGCGCCGCGACGCCCGAGGCAAGGAGCCAGAAGCGTTTCCGATATCGGTTCACGAATCGACCCTTAACGGTTGTAGCGGAGGATTGCACGCCGGCTTGCGCGCGCTACGCTGACGATCGTCATCGATCACGGGGGACATCATGCGTCATCTTTGTGCCACCGCCACGCTGCTCGCCCTCGCGACGCCGGCCATGGCCGAGCCGGATTATGCCGCGGCCGTGAAGGCGGATTACGATCGCGACCTGAAGGGCTTGTGGGACTGGTTTCACCGAAATCCGGAGCTGTCGTTCAAGGAGGAGAAAACGGCGGCGCGGATGGCGGCGGAGCTGCGCCGGGTGGCGGGGATGCAGGTGACGGAGAAGGTGGGCGGCACCGGGGTGGTCGGCGTGCTGCGAAACGGTGCGGGGCCGGTGGTACTGGTGCGTGCCGACATGGACGGCCTTCCGGTGGAGGAGAAGTCGGGGCTGCCCAATGCCAGCACGGTGCGTCAGGTGGGTGTCGATGGCGTGGAGGCGCCGGTGATGCATGCGTGTGGGCATGATGTGCATGTCACGGCGATGGTGGGGACGGCGCGGCGGCTGGCGGCGTTGAGGGACAGGTGGCGGGGGACGGTGGTGTTCGTCGTGCAGCCGGCGGAGGAGCGCGTGGGCGGGGCGAAGGCGATGCTGAAGGACGGGCTGTATGCGCGGTTCCCCAAGCCGCAATATGCCGTGGCATTCCATGTGGATGCGGAGCGTGCGGCGGGCACCGTTTCCGCGGCCGAGGGCATCCAGTATTCGTCGTCGGATTCGGTCGACATCACCGTGCCAGGCATCGGTGCGCACGGCGCCAGTCCGCATATGGGCAAGGATCCGGTCTATATGGCGTCGCAACTGGTGATCGCGCTGCAAGGCCTGATCAGTCGCGAGCAGCAGCCGTTGCGGCCGGGGGTGATCACGGTCGGATCCTTTCATGCCGGCCTGAAGCACAATATCATCTCCGACCAAGCCCGGTTGCAGGTGACGGTGCGCGCCAATGACGAGGAGGAGCGCGCGCGACTGGTCGCCGGGATCGCCCGCGTGGCGCGCGGTGTGGGCGAGCTGAACGGCATGCCCGCCGACAAGATGCCGGTGGTAACGGTGATCGAGGGAACGCCGACGACGATCAACGATGCGGCGCTGGCCGGGCGGCTGAACGCCGTGCTGGCAACGACGCTGGGCGCGGATCATGTTGCGCCGTTCACGCAAAAGGGAATGGGGGCGGAGGACTTCGCCTATTACGTCCAGCCGGATAGCGGCGTGCGCGGCTATTATTTCTCGGTCGGCGGTACGCCGGCGGATGTCGTCGCCGCCGCCAGGGCCGGTGGGCCCGCCATCCCCTCGCACCACAGCCCGCAGTTCAAGGTGTCGCCCGAGCCTGCGGTGGTGACCGGGGCGGTGGCGACGACGGCGGTGGTGCTGGACCTGCTGAAGCCGGGGGTGGCGTCCTAGCGGAAGCGGTCGGCACCCGCGGCGTCGAGGCAGCGGAGCAGCCGGTCGCGCGGTGTCTCCGCCACCGCGGTCGGGCGGTAGGGGCCGATCTCGACCGGGCGACCGAGCGCCACGGGGGCGAAGCCGCGCTGGCCGGTGCAGCGCATGGACGCAGCGAGCAGCGCGGGCGGCGTGTCATAGGCCTCGTAGGAGAGGCGGAACGTGCCCCAATGGATCGGTATCGCATGGGCGGCGCCGAGCCGGCGATAGACCTCCACCGCATCGACCGGGCCGATATGGCTGCCCGATGCCATCTGGCCCGGCGCGAAGCGGAACGCGCCGATGGGGAGCAGCGCCAGCCGCACGGGACCGAGCTGTGCCGCCTCCACCGGCCAGCGGCCGTCGCCCATGCCCGTATCGCCCGCAAAGAACAGGTTGCCGCCGGGCAGGGTGATGGTGAAGCTGGACCACAGCGCGCGGTTGCGGTCGGCGAACCAGCGGCTGCCCCAATGGTGGTTGCGGGTGACGACGACCGAGATGTCGGGGCGCAGGGCGAGGCGCTGCCCCCAGTCGAGCGCGGTGGCGGGCACGCCGGCCTGCGCGATGACGCTGTCGTTGCCGAGGCTGGTGACGATACGCGGCCGGTCCCGCAGCCAGAGACGGCGCAGCGTATCCAGGTCCATATGGTCGTAATGATTGTGGCTGACGACGATCAGGTCGATCGGGGGCAGGCGATCGAACGCGATGCCGGGCGGCGCGACGCGCGATGGGCCCATGCCGAAGGGCCCGGCGGTGCCCGCCCAGATCGGATCGGTCAGGATGTTGAGCCCCTGCGTCTGGACCAGCACCGTGGCATGGCCGACCCAGGTGGCGACCATGCGCTGGCCCTGCACCCGGTCGGGGGGTGCGACCGGGTCGATGCGCACCGATGCCGGCCATGGCGGCCGGTCGTCGCTGCCGGTCAGGTAGCGCCAGAAGAAACCGGCACGTCCGCCGCCGCCGGGGGCGCGCATCGTGTCCTCGTCGCCGTCCGGGTTGAAGAAGCGTTCGGTGTCGAAATGGCCGCTGGCGGGGCCGCGATAATAGATGCGGTCCAGGAAGCGCGGCACGATCGTGACCGCAAGGCCGAAGAGGATCAGGAGCAGCGCGACGAGCTTGGCAAGGACTTTCAGAACTGCGGCCACGCCCGCTCCTTCATGCATGATGATGGGACCAACGTATGTCAGGGCCCTCGGGGTCCGGCAAAGTCCGCCGTCCGCATATTGCGCCGGACGCCCTGCGCGGTAGCATGGCGCGAAAATCGGGGGCAATTCCATGCGGGTAGCGCAAAGATGGCTGGCGGCGACGCTGGCGGTGGCAGTGATGGCGTCGGGCGCGCCGGCGCGGCGAGTGGCGGTGGAGGAACAATCGATCGACGCGTTGCGCGCGATGCTGGCCACGGGGCGCGTATCGAGCGTCGATCTGGTGCGCGCCTATCAGGCGCAGATCGCCCGGATGGATCGCAAGGGGCCGCGGCTGCACGCGGTGATCGCGCTGAACCCCGATGCGCTGGCGCAGGCCAAGGCGCTGGATGCCGAACGCAAGGCCGGGCGGGTGCGCGGTGACCTGCATGGCATCCCGGTCCTGATCAAGGACAATATCGAGACGCTGGACCCGGTGCCGACGACCGCGGGCAGCCTGGCGCTGGCGGACAATCTGACGCGGCGGGATGCACCGGTCGTCGCCAGGCTCCGTGCGGCGGGGGCGGTGATCCTGGGCAAGACCAACCTGTCCGAATGGGCCAATATCCGCTCGACCCGGTCGATGAGCGGGTGGAGCGCGGTGGGCGGTCTGGTGCGAAATCCCTATGCGCTGGACCGCACTGCTTGCGGTTCGTCCTCCGGGTCGGGTGCGGCGGTGGCGGCGAGCTTTGCCGCGGCGGCGGTGGGGACGGAGACGGACGGATCGATCGTCTGCCCGTCGGCGATGAACGGACTGGTCGGCATGAAGCCGTCGATCGGGCTGGTCAGCCGCACGCATGTGGTGCCGATCAGCCACAGCCAGGACACGCCGGGGCCGATGGCGCGGAGCGTGCGCGACGTGGCGGTGATGCTGACCGCGATGGCGGGCGCGGACCCGGCCGACCCCGCGACGGCCGCTGCGGTGCCGCGCGACTTCGCCGCCGGGCTGTCCGCCCAGGCGCTGTCGGGCGTGCGGATCGCCGTTCGCCGGCCGGACATGCCACGCGCCGTGGCGGCGCGGTTCGATGCCGCGCTACAGGTTTTGCTGGATGCGGGAGCGATCCTGGTGCCGGTGACGGAGCCGAGGATGGACGGGATCGGCGAGGCGGAGTTGGTGGTGCTGCTGACCGAGTTGAAGGCGGATCTGAACGCCTATCTGGCCAGCACGCCGCCCGCCGTGACCGCGCGGACGCTGGATCAGGTGATCGCGTTCAATGCGGCGCGGCCGGCAGCGGAGATGCCGTTTTTCGAGCAGGAACTGTTCGCGCAGGCGGCGGCGACGCGCGGGCTGGACGATCCGGCGTACAAGGCGGCGCGGGCAAAGTCGCTGACGGCGGCGCGGGGCGCGATCGACGGCATGCTGCGCGAGGCACGCGCCCGTGTGCTGGTCGAGCCGAGCTATGGCCCGGCCTGGCTGAGCGATCCGGTCCACGGCGACCAATATAACGGCCCGAGCGCCAGCCAGTGGCCGGCCATCGCAGGCTATCCGCATCTGACGGTGCCGATGGGATTGGTGCTGGGCCTGCCGGTGGGGTTGTCGTTCGTTGCGGCGAGGGACGGCGATGCGGTCGTGCTGCAGGCCGGATATGCGTATGAGCAGCGGGCGCAGGCGCGGGAGCGACCGGGTTATGCGCCCAGTGTCGAGGCGGGGGCGCGGTAGCGGCGGGCGACGCGGAATTGCCAGAGGACGAGGAGGGGGACGAGGACGAGTTCGAGCAGCAGGCCGAGGAGATGGCCGCGCGAGGGGGCGCCGACCGCCATCAGCGAGCCGAGCCGGGCAAAGCCGCCGGCGACGACGAGCGCGGCGAGCAGGCGGAAGCGGGGTCCCTGCCGCTCGATCGCGGGGATGCAGGTGGTGAAGGCCACGCCGACGCCCAGGAATATGCCCGACAGATACCGGACATGGCTGTCCAGATCGACGGGGACGAGCGGCGGGCGGCCCATCCAGACGGGGCCGAGCAGCACGCCCGCCGCCCCCGCCGCGATCGGCACGCAGCAGGCGAGCGCCACCGCCACCTGCAGCAGGCGACGCTCCACCGCCGGCGTCACGACAGGATTTCCTTGCGGACATGAATGGCGCGCAGCGAGATCCGCACCTCGATCATGAAGGCGGCCAGGCACAGGATGAGCAGGGACACCGACAGGATGAAGGCGAGCGCGATCCAGGTGCCGATGTGGAATTTGCCCAGGTTCGCCACGAAAAGCAGCGCGATGACGAGGCAGGCCATGACCGCGCTGAGCACCGACATGAAGAGCGCCGCATTGATGATCGACATGCGCCGGTCGAGCAGCCGCAATTCCCATTTCAGGCGGCCGCGGTGCGCCTCGTCCCCGGCCCGTTCGAGCAGCAGTTCGAGCGCGCGGGCGCGATCGATGACGCGGGCGAGCCGCCCGGCAAGCACATTGAGCAACTGGCCGATCGCCGCCAGCATGAAGACGGGCGCGAGCGACAGCTGGATCGTCTGCGCGATGGTGGAGACGGCGGGAAGGGTCGGCATCGCGGGCAAAGGTGGCGCGGTCGCGCGTGCGAGACAAGGCCGAAGCGGCATCATGCGCCCACAAAGGCGTTGGTAACCTGCATCAGTATAGACCCTCGCCATGCGCCGATCCGGACGGGATAAAGAACGATCGTGACCATGCCGATGCGCCTTGCCGGAGATGAGGGAACCACGTCGCGGGTGAGGGCGACGCTGGTCGAGGGGCTGTCCACCGCGATCGACGAGGTTGCGGCGGCGGCGCCGGCCACGCATCGTTTTTTGCGATATCAATGGTTTGACTCGGCAGTGGCGGTATATGGCGGCCCCGCCACGACGCTTGTGGTGGAGGAGGACGGGCGCCCCGTGCTGGCGATGCCGCTGGTGCCGGTGGGGCCGCGCATGGCGCGCATCGCCGCCGTGCCCGGCTCCTACTGGCCGTTTCGGGCACCGGTGACGGCGGAGCGCGCGACCGGCGCGGTGGCGCGCGCGGCACTGACCCTGCTGGCGCGGCACCGGCGGGCGATCCGAATCGGCCCGGTGCCGGATAACGATTCGGGCGTGACGATGCTGGTGGAGGCGGCGCGGGCATCGGGCTGGACGGCGATCGACCGGGTGATCGGCACGATCTGGATCTTCCGCATGGCCGATGCGGCGGCAGGCGGTGCGTGGCCGCGCAACTCGACGCTGCGCAAGAACCGGTTCTTTGAAAAGCATCTGGGCGAGCATGGTGCGCTGGACTGGTCGTTCCTGACCGGGGACGACTGGCCCGCCGGGTTCGATGCGCTGGGGGCGATCGAGACGCGAAGCTGGGTCGGTCAGGAGGGGCTGGACGCCAAGTTCACGGTGCAGGGGCGGCATGGTGCCTTTTGGCGCAGGGCGATGGCCGATCCCGTGCTGGCGGGCATGGCGCGCGCGGCGTTGCTGCGCATCGACGGGGCGCCGGCTGCCTTCTCGTTCGACCTGGATGCCGGTCCGTGGCGCTACGCGATCGCCAACAGCTACGATCCGCAATTCGCGCGGCAGAGCCCGGGCCGGTTGCTGGTTTATCGCAATCTGGCCGACGCGCTGGCGCGGGGGGTGCGCGACGTGGACTGGGGCATCGGCGACTCAGGATACAAGGAAACGCTGGGCAGCGAGCCGGGGCCGGCGATGCGCGACTGGCTGTTGTGCGCGCCGGGCGTGTCCGCGCTGGCCGGGCGCCTGATGGCCGAAAGCTGGCGGCGCAGCGCGAGGGTGTAGCCGGCGGCTCAGAGCCCGTTTGGAGATGTGCTGTGAGCGCATTTAGCGGGCTGGCACGGCCCGAAATTGCTCTTTCGCCAATTTCCAGACAGCCGCTCAGCGCGCGTCGGCGAGGATGCGTTCGACCTCTGCCGGAGTGATGCCCAGCACATCGGCGAGGCCGGATATGGTGGCGCCGCGCTTCACCATGTCGCGGACGCGATCGGGATCGGCGGTGACCGTATAGTTTCGCGTGTCGCGCTGTTCGCGCACGACATCCTTGCGGCCCGAGGAGCGGCGACGGCTGGCCGCGGCGGCATGCGGATCGCGGGCGGCGAGCGCCTGTTCCTGTTCGCGGCGCGCCTCGCGGGCCTGTTCGCGCGCGGCGATATCAGCCTGGCGACTGGCGGCGCGCGCTTCGAGGCGCTGCGCCATCAGGTCGACGCGGTCCTGCGCGCGGGTTTCGCGTGCCCTGGCGCGCTCGGCGGCGCGGTCCTCCGGGCTGGCGTTCGTCCTGATGCGAAAGCCCGGCGAGGCGGCGGGCACGCCCCAGCTTTTGTCGACCAATTCTGCTGCTCCGGATCCGGTGGCCCGGCCGCCCAGTCGCCGCAGGGGCGGGGGCCGGTATCCGGATTGCCGTTATCGCATCAGTCCGGCGGCGCGCAAGGCGTCCTCGATCACCTTGCCGACATTGGCGCCGACGCCGGCCGGTTCGGCGTGCTCGGCCGTGCGGGGGGCGGGGGCCGGCATCCGCTCCAGCACCGCCGTGCGGGCGGCGCCGCTTTCGCGAACGTCGTCGGCGGGGATCAGGCCCCAGAAGCGGCCGATATGGCGGGTGGAGGAAATGCTGGCATCGAGCATATAGGCGCCGGCCTGTCCGCAGCGATCGTCGCCCGCGACGGCGAGCGGGGTGCCGTGGCCCATGCCGGTGATGCTGTATTCCTCGATCACCGGCCGGCCCGATGCGTCATGCCAGACGCGGCGGGGATACCCGTCCACCGTCTCCTGCCGATCGGGTCGCGCATTGGCCCCGTGGAGCGAGCGCCATTGGCGGATGATCGCATCGGCGTTGGAGGGGGCGACGGTCGCATCCCCGCTGCCGTGCCAGATCGAGATGGTGGGCCAGGGACCGTCATGGTCGGAGGCGTCGCGCACCAGTGCGGCCAGCGCGTCCTCACCGGGGATGCCGTGGCCGCGCATGCGGTCGAACGCCTGCGGCATGGTGGTCGCGCTGCCATAGGGCAGGCCGGCGATGATCGCACCGCCGGCGAACACCTCCGGATAGGTCGCCAGCATGACCGAGGCCATCGCCCCGCCGGCGGACAGGCCGGTGACGAAGATGCGCGCCGGATCGATCGCATGTCGGGCGGTGACCGCGGCGATCATCTGGCGGATCGACAGCGCCTCGCCAGTGCCGTGACGGCTGTCTTCGGGATTGAACCAGTTGAAGCAGAGATTGGGGTTGTTCTGCCGCTGCTGCTCCGGAAACAGCACCGCGAAGCCGTAGCGGTCGGCCATGTCCGACCAGCCGGCGCCCAGATCATAGCCGGCGGCGGTCTGGGTGCAGCCGTGCAGGACGACGACGAGCGGGGCGTCGGGGGCGAGCGACGCGGGGATGTGGACATAGCCGTGCAGCGCGCCGGGGTTGGAGCCGAACGCATCAAGCCTCGTCAGGCGGCTGCTGTCGGACGCCAGCCCCATGTTCATCGCACCGGCGCCGCGCAGTGCGGCGAGCCGGCCAACCGTATCGGAAATCTTTCGCATCGGCCGCGTCCTCATCAAGAGCCATGGCACAGGGATGGCCTATGCGACCTTGCTGCACTGCACAAGAGATGGGGCGCGGGTGGGCTTTTGCAACGGTGTGGGCAGCCAGTGGCGGTGGCCGGGACGATAGCCGTGCAGTTTACCGGGCCGATCAGGGGATATTGATCGATGTTAGATGGTTAGGTGCACCAACGGGTTTTTTCGCGTGGTTACCATGCGGCCGGATCGGACAATGGGAGGCGACGCATGACGGATCGAGGCAAGAAGGGCCTGCGCGGCATCAACATCATTACCGGCATTTGCGGCCTGACCGCCTTGGGCGGCGCGATCTCGCTCGGGATGCTGGAGGAAAAGCAGGCCGAAAAACAGCAGTTGCGGCAGGCCGATACACGTTCAGACACGCGCCGCGATACGGAGCGTCGAGCCGCCAGAATGGCCGAGCCGGCCATCGCCGACTCGACGGTGCAGTAGGGGACTATTCGGGAGGGGCGATCACCGCGCGTGTCGCGGTGCCCCCTCCCGGACCGGTGGATCAGCGGCGGATATACCGGAAATACCAAATTTCGACGTTAGTAGGCATAAAAAACCGCAGAAAACCGTCAATGCTTGAATTGATTCTTGGGCCGCGATAGCAGCTAGCAATCACCGAGTAAGCACGTGGCGCCGTTTCGAGCTGTTCAGCATGTGCGCAGGAACCGCTCCAACGTGGCTCATTTGAAGACACTGCGGCTGCTATAATCCATTGCAAGCATCGAAGGGTATGGCAGTGATCTCTCGCCGGGGTGGCGCTCCCAACTCCCAACATGCTGCCCTGGCACCTGCGGCTGGCATGCATAGCTATCGCGGCACACGGCCATTCTTCTGTTTCTCGCCTCTACCAAGCCGAACAAGGCCGACTATTTTACGCGCGAGCGGCTTGGCCGCTGCCACTGGAGCTTCCCCCCAAGGTGCTCGGTGGCGGGGCGGCCACCTCCCTAACTTGGCCGCCCCCACGCATGCCGCCCTAATTAACCTCGGTGATTTCCTGGACCGTAGGCGACTTTATCATAGCAGAATCGCCGGTGGGTCCCTCAAATTGCACCGGTGCTAGGGGCGGCGTATTCCCCCGCGCGTCGCCCCGTCCATGTGCGCTATCGTACGCTTCCGCTAAACCTCATGTAGATCAGGCTGTTGGTTGCGCTGGAGGTCTAACGGTTTCCAGGCCGTCACTGTTGTGCCCTCAAGCGACTTCGATGGTATGGTGGCGCCGTTGCTTATCATGCGGCGCCGCCAGATTCTCGCAGGCCGCGGCGCTAGTGGCGAGCTTCCCTAATATCATCTCGCTGCCGGCAACCCTGGCGGTGTGTGCTGACGCTCACAAGGATGCTAGGATTAACTGGAGAGGCGCCGCTGCTCCCGTGCCCAGTACCATGTTCGCAGCAGCCTCGTCAGTATGCGCATAGTCTAACTTTCGTCGTAAGGCGGAGTTTGTGCCGCCGCTGCATGTTGAAACTGGCAGTCAGAATTGCGTCGTGGCGACTGCCTCAAGGCGCGAGAGAACGCGGCTGAGGCCTTCGTCGCTTGCTATTGCCACGTCGATTGGACGAGCACCCAATTCATCATCATGAAGGTTCATGAAGCAGATAACTGTGGCGCTGTCCCGGAGGTGGTGCCACGCGATTTGCGCCAGCGCAGCCTGCCGACGCATTGCGTTCGGTTCCATCCGCTTCACATTGTCGGGCCGAAACCGCTTGGTTCGGCTTTGCGGCTTCGTGTCGGCTGCGCCCATCAGAGGGCTACCAGCGGTTGAAGACCGCTACGGTAAGATTTGGTCAGCTCACGAATCTGGTGAGCATAGCCTCGAACCAATCCGTTGTGCGCGTGGCGGGCTTCAGGAGAGCCAGCCGCATTCGAGCGCATCAACGAGACTTGATGTCGGTGGAGGAGGTAGTTGAGGTCCATGGGTGCATCCCTGCTTTTAAGCGGGAGCGCAACGGTCTCTCAGCCGCTGCCGCTTACGAGCGGGTGACAGCGATTATCTATATGTGGGGACGTGGAGACGCGATTCTAAGGGGTCGGCTTTCGATGGTATGTAGCCGATGCCTGATGGCGCTGTCGCATACGCCTCAATGACGGCAGCACTGACGATAGATGCTAAAAGAAAAATCTGTCAGCGGATTGATGCTGGACGGGCTTAATCATTCGCAGTGTATAGAGTTTCGTATCAGGTTTGGCTGAGATCTTTCGCGCAAAAGTAGGTCGGCGAAGTTGCCTCCGGTAAGGGGCTTGCTTATCAAATAGCCCTGAATGGCGTCGCAGCCTTCGGCAACTGAAAAGTTGTATTGATCGCACGTCTCGACACCTTCTACCGTTGTTGACATGCCAAGACACGACCCCATGGTAATTATAGCCCTCACGATTGCTGAACTTTCCTCATCATCGGGTACCTGCCTGACAAATGACTGATCAATTTTGATTTTGTCGAACGGGAACTTGCGGAGGTAGCTGAGCGATGAATATCCTGTGCCGAAATCGTCCATTGAGATGCGGACGCCAAGATTACGCAGCTCGGTCAATATCTCGAGAGTGCGAAGCTCGTCATCGAGAAGAACTCCCTCGGTGATTTCCAGTTCAAGCCGACTTGCATCTAGCCCGGATTGGGTAAGTGCAGTTGCCACCACGTCCACTAATGCGGGCTCTCGAAACTGCGCGGGTGAGAGATTTACGGCAACGCTCATGTGATGCGGCCAGGTCATCGCTTCCGTGCACGCTGTCTCCAGCACCCATCTGCCCAGTGGCAGTATTAGGCCTGTGTCTTCCGCAATGTCGATAAATTCAATCGGCGGGATCAAGCCACGGTCGGGATGATGCCAGCGCACCAGCGCCTCTGCGGAGGTAATAGCGCCCGTTTTCGCGTCGACTAATGGTTGATAGTGCAGTTCAAGGCGATGTTCCTCCAACGCGGAGCGGAGCCCGGCCTCCAGCGCTTGCCGGACCCGCATTTTTTCGTCGAGCGAGGCATCGTATAGGCGATACGTCGCTTTACCGGCGGCTTTGGCGGCGTAGAGCGCCAAATCAGCGTGGCTCATCAATTCGGCCGGATCGTCGCCGTCCTGTGGGGCGCGGGCTATCCCGACGCTCACGGCAAGATGTACAGGATGTCCTCCAACCGGAAACGGCCGCCCTGACACAGCCTGAATGATTCGCATCGCCAGAGCCTCGGAGGCACCGGGTTCTGATCCGTTTGGCTGAAGCACCGCAAACTCGTCGCCGCCTAATCGTGCGACCACATCCTGTTCACGGATTACGGATTTAAGCCGTTCGGCGACTATGGTGAGAACAGCATCTCCAGCTGCGTGACCGTACATGTCATTGATCGGCTTGAACCGATCGAGATCCAGCATCAGCACGGCAAAGCTCTGATCGTCGCTACGCCGCGATGCGGCCTGTAACGCCAGTAGGTCGAAGAAGCGGGTTCGATTTGGCAGACCGGTAAGGGCATCATGGAACGCCAGCGTCCGCATCTTGGCCTCGGTGCGCAGGCGTTCCCGCTGGTCGCGTACAGCGATTACCGTCTGGAGCCGATGTCCTAGCTCAACTTCTTGACGCAGAACGCGAACCGGTATGGTTGTGCCGTCCGCCGTCACGAGTTCGCCTTCGCGCTCCTCACGTTCCGGGAGCTGCGCAATATCGATCTGAGGTAGTAGCTGACTGACGAGGCCTCCCGCCAAGGTTCCCGATGCGTGGCCGGCAAGCCGCTCGACGCTATTATTTGCGGTAACGATCAGATCGCCGCTGCAAATCAGCAAGCCTTCCAACGCGACGTCCGCCAATTCGCGTAAGCGCCTGCGATCTTGGCGTAAGCGGGCTTTGGCCGCCAGATCAAATCGCCAGCCCAGAAGGGCCAGGGCTATTAGTGCCAGCGACACACCAGCGACCACTGGTGTAATATCGTGCGGCGAGACGGCGGTGTCTGGAAATCGTGCGGCGGGATTGAAGCGCAGCGACATCGCCGCCATGCCGCAGAAGTGCAGCAGAGCAATGGAAAAGAGTAGAAGAGGGGCTGCTGCAAGGCGGACCTGCCGGTTGCGATGAGCGATCGCGACCATCGCCGCTCCCGAAATTGGGAGGCTGGCTAGGATCGAAGGGATGACCAGCCACAGGTTCCAGGAAACCGTCCCCTGCACCAGGTAAGCGTCCTGCCCCACGTAATGGAGCGTCGCTACGCCTGTTCCCACGATCAAACCGGACGCAAACTGCAGGTCTCGACGGCGCGTACGGATGGAGATTGATACCCCGGCACCGATACCGCCGATCGCGCAAAGCAGCGAGATGGCCGTGAGCAGAGGCTCGAAGGCGGCCGGCATACCTGGCTGGAAGGCGAGGAGTACGATGAAATGGGTTGCCCAGGCCGTAGCGCCACTGGCGACGATGCTCACCAAGCCCCAATGCCTGCGCGTTCGTCCTGCCGCGCGGGCGGCGTGCTTCGCTAAAGCAAAGGAGGCATAGATCCCTGCTGCACAGACGACGCCTGCGAGAACCAAGAGGCGCCCGTCGTGAGCGTGTCGCATACAATGGAGCACGGAGGATAGGGCAGCGTACATGCCTCATCCATTAAGTCAGGAATATTAACGGATATTCCGTCCGAAATTGTTTATTTTTTGCCTGTATCGGTATTCGTGAATGCGGCGCCAGGGAGGGGCCGCCTCGGGGGAATACCATCATGCATTCACAGCCCTTTGTGTGGGCGCTCGCCCTGCTGTCTTGCGCCACACTATCGGGCTCCATCGACGCCAAGGCGCGCCTGACGGACGCGCAGGTCAAGCAGCGCGTCATCGACGAATCGATCGACAGCTATCCAGGCAATTGCCCGTGTCCCTACAACTCGGCGCGCAACGGCTCGCGGTGCGGCCGGCGCAGCGCCTACAATCGTGCCGGCGGTTACGCGCCAATGTGCTATGCTAACGACGTTTCTGCCGCCGATGTAAAAGCGTGGCGTGCCAGCCATTGAGCGTTCAGGCGGAGGCGGTCATCGCGCATCGCCTGTCAGATCGGAGACACGCTTGAACACCCTGCATCGCATCGCTGCTCTTGCTGCGGTTTCCGTTATGCTGATGGCCGCGCCAGCCATTGCGGCGACAAAATGCCCCGAGCATTTCGCCGATGGTGCGGCTCCGGTGTTGGTGAATGCCAAGCTGGCACCCTCGTCGCGGGAGTTGTGCAACAGCCGCTTCGCCGTTCTGCATTCCGGCGTTACCCGTACACCGCTCTACGCCGCCGAACACTTGACGCGCGGCTCGATTGCAGCGGCTCAGGCGCACGATCAGCGGGACAATCGTTTCCATCCCGACACACGCCTACGTGTCGTCGATCGCGCACGTCTGGATGATTATGCCCGCTCCGGTTTCGACCGCGGTCACATGGCGCCGTCGGGGGATATGACGGACGCTGCATCCGACTACGAGAGCTTCAGCCTTGCCAACATGGTGCCCCAAGCTGGCGGGCTGAACCGCAACAGTTGGGCGGATTTGGAGAACTACGTCCGCCGCCTGACTACCACGCTGGGCGACACGTACGTGGTGACCGGACCGCTATATGAAGGCTCCAGGCTGAAGACGCTTAACGGGCGGGTGCTGGTGCCCACTTCGACCTGGAAGGCGCTGTATGCGCCGGGTCAGGGCGCTGGTGCGTGGATCGCCACCAACACCGCAGCGCCTCGCTGGCAGGTCGTATCGATCGCCGAGTTGACCCGCAGGACCGGCATCGATCCATTCCCCCGCCTTGCTGCTGCAACCAAGGCCAAGGTCCCGGCATTCTCCAACTTCGGGCGCGAGCGCGCCAAGCGCGACAGGTGACGAGATGACGATGAAGCCGTTTGCAGATGACAGTGCCTCCACCTCGATCGGTGAGCTCGCCGCGGAGAACGGCAGCCAGGCCGTCATGCTGTCCGGTTCGCTGGAGATCACGCGCGACAAGGTTGGGCTGGAGCGGGCGAGGGCGCTTCGGGCGTTGGCCGATGCGCTCTGCGAAGAGCTTGAGAGCGGCGATCTGCCGGATAAGGTCGAGCAATCGCCCGACGTTCAGTCAGACACAGTAGCCAATCCCTTCGCGTAATCTGCTGCTGCCGCACTTCGCGAAGTAGCGGCACATGCTTCAAGCGAAGGCGGCGGCCTACATACGGCCGCGATCAGATCGCATCACCCGGGTCGTGAACTCATAAACGACCGCTGTCGCTAACCCACCTGGATGTCTGAGATTGGGTGGGAAGCGGACACTCGCGCGATCGCAAATCCGGGTCCGCTAGGATCAAAAGCGAACCCGTGTCGACCAGATCATGCAGGAAAATGAATTCCGCATAGTTTGTTGCCGTCTGGGTCGCGAAAATAGGCAAGTTCAACTGTTCCCAGCGATGCCGTGTTACGCGGGCCGGGCGGGGCTTCGATCGAGGTGCCGCCGTTGGCGACCGCGGTATCATGAAGCTGCTTCACTTGTTCAGGCGAGTTGCACGAAAAAGCGACGGTGCTGCCGTTGGCGACACTTGCCGGTTCGTCGTTAATCGGCTGGCTGACAATGAAGTTGGTTCCGTTGCCATTATTATAGATCAGCCGCGTATGGCCACTGTCGGCGATGTTCCGCTTCCCTTCGCCTGCCCCCAAAGTCGCGAGCACCGTGTCGTAGAAGCGCTTCGACCGTTCAATGTCGTTCGATCCGACCATGGTGTGAAACAGCATACGGGCTCTCCTTGGGCTGATCGACTTCCGATCACCACTAGCCTTCTCACCTAACCGGCTCATAGGACGCGGTCACCCCCGCGTCGTCGAAATATCCGCGCGACCGCTTATGGGCGGTTTCGGACACTCCAGATCTATGAGGCTACGACCCAGTCCAATGCGAGCGTCAGTCAGCACTGCGCGTCATCAACAAGCGCTCGGCCGCCATTGCGCGGCCGAACAGAATGCCCAGCGGCAGCGAGACCACAAGCCACACGCTGACAATCTCGATGGCCAACTTCATCCAGGCTCTCCATTCAAAACGTTGCAATGAGTTATCACGATAAAGGATGTCGCAGTCACGAGTTGTTCGGCTAGCTGTGATCGAGATTGAAGCACGACCGCACGGCTCGTCGTCTCCTCGTGAGAACGATCGTCTGCGTGGTCGGTATTGGCCGTGTCGTATAGCCGGTGCAGGACCAGTGCGAGGTCGCGTTCGTAAAACGCGAGGTCTCGGTCACGACACCCTCCGGCAGACACCGTCACGAAGTTGCAAGCTGCGCCGCTTTCGGGATCAAAGTGTCGTCGAAGTTCGCCATGTGTCGCAACGTAGGCACTCAAATAGCACAGGCAGATCGATTCACCGGCACTAACGGCAGCATCTCATTACCTGCTGATCGAAGTCTTCGGCGTCCAGGTAGGATTAAATTCCCATGCCGGCTGCCTGCGCCTTGGCAAAAGCCTGCTGCAATGCTTGGCATGTGAACGGCTTGGAGATGATTTCGACGGCGTGATCGCACGACGCACATTCATCAGGAATGGCTGTGATGAAGATTGTTGGGATCGCACCACAAGAATCGTGGATTTCATCAACAGCGAGAGGTCCCCGACCCTCGCGCAGGCGAACATCCGATGTGATAACAGCGGGGCGGTTGAGCGCTGCGAGCTCAACTGCCTGCTGCTGCGTGGGCGCTATATCGAACGAAGTGGCTCCGCTGATCGCCAGAATGTCGCTTATTATATCTGCAATTAATGGTTCATCTTCAATTATTAAGACGTGACACATGCCAGATTCCTGATCGAAATTAATTCGGGCTGACAACCCGGCTCGACCAGCGTTAGTTCATTTTGACTGAGTAAAAGACGCGCTTCCGCAATAAGGATCAGCTGAAAAAAGCGCTTCGGTGTGCCGTTTTGGGCTAGCGAGGTAAAGGCTTGATCGCGGCTATGGCGAAGCAGAGGCCGCCGGTGGCGGTAGCAGCAGTGATGCGCCGGCGCCTGCCAAAGAGCGATCCGCACCGCGCATGCCCTTCGTTGCGTCGTGCCGTTTCAGATGGGCAGCGCCTGTCAGAGATGGCCCGGACTGCCTTATTCCGGCTGGCGAACGCCATAGTTTGGCAATACCTTGGCTCTAGGACGCATCAGTCGATCGCGTGCTCTGGTGGGCGATGGATGTCTCTTGAGGCCGGGTCGCCTACGGACAGCACCATGGTCCCGGCCTCAATTCGAACTGCCCCTGTTCACGGAACCTGAAGGCGATCGAGGATCGTTCGGCCTGCGGAATTGGCGTGGAAGGACGAAGCCGATGTGTAATCGGGCAAGAATGGCAGGCGAGCCGGAAACGCTGCTGGAGCGGTTCTCCGCAGACTGGCTGATCGAGAAGCCGCGAGACAATCGCTTCAACCCCAAAGAGCTGTATCCCAAATCCCGCGCCTATGTCGTGCGAGCAGAGGGTGCCAAGCGTGGGCTCGACGTGATGGCCTGGGATGTGACAGCAGGGCAGGCGCCGTGGCCGATGACCAACGTGCGCAATCTGAAGTTACCGCAATGGCGCGGGCTGGCCGAGCAGCCAGAGAATCGCTGCCTGATCCCCCTCACGGAGTTTTGCGAATGGACGCCCGACACGCATGACGTGGGCGGCGGCCGGCCAGTCAAAGGCGAGATGTGGTTCAAGGTCACTGATCAGCCGATCATGGCCATCGCCGGCTTCTGGCGCGAGATCGCCGGCACCCGCTATTTCGCGATGGTCACCTATGATGCGAACGAACTGGTGGCCCCGATCCACCCCAAGGCGATGATTACGATTCTGGCCCCCGACGACCAGGACCGCTGGCTGACGGGTAGCTATCAGGACGTGCTGGATCTTCAGCGTCCCTATCCGGCTGACCAGATGGAGGTGAGGGGGCCGGTGTTTCCGACGCGTAAACCGGCTTCACCGAGAATACATAGCTGACCAATACAGCAAAAGCCTGTCAGCCTATTCCTAGCAAACCAGCGAGGCTGAACGCTGCGTCGTCATCATCGACCCTCGCAATGACGCGTTCCCCATCGTTTGATGCTTCGAACAAAAAGTATCCCGCCCAATCGATTGGTTGAGGGTCAAGCCCTGCGGCGCGCCGAGACGTCATTGGAGCCAATGTCAGGCTCTTGCCCGTCGAAGATGTACCGGTAAAGTATAGGGATGCCATAGCTTCAGGAACTCTGATGCCGGAAACTAAAAAGACCCATAACCTGCGCCTCACTCCCGGCATGTCGATACGCATGCTGGCGGATTATATGACTGCATCTGAGCAGGCGAAGCGCACATTGCTGACCCGTTCGAAATATGCGCCGATTGCTCCAACGATCCAGCACGACGCTGCTCGTGAATCAATCATCGAGCACTTGTCAAGTGGCGATAGGTCCGCCGACCTGATTGAACGGCGGATCGCGATCCTGAAGAGTGGCTTGCAAGGCAGCCCGTTCGAAGTCGACAAGGCGGAAAATAACGCAGATTACCTTGAGCGTTACCTTGAAACAACGCCATCGCTACCCGCAAAAGCGCAAGAGGTCCTTCCTGGGGATAAGATGTCGGCGCTTGATATTGAAGGGTTTGTACTGCGATGCACCCCACACTTCATATTGAAGCGCACAACGAAGACCAACGTGCCAAAAATTGGTTTGGGCTTTCTGCGGTATTCTAAAGGCAAGGCACTCCCACCCGAAGCCGCATGTTGGCAAGGAGCAATCGCCGTGGGCTACTTAAACACAAAGGTTCAGCAGGGTCTTGCCGATGTCGATGCGGATCGAGAGATCACCGCCGTAGTCGACGTTTGGACTGGCGAATGCCACATTGCGCCTAGCAATTCGGTATATCGGTTCAATGAGGTGAAGGCAGCGTGCGCAGGTATCGCTCAACGCTGGGCGCAAATACCCCCTCCGGCAAATGCCGTCTTCTAAATAGTGCTCCGAATCAAGGGGCGCCTAGCTGACGAACATAGCCTCAACAATCGCCTGCATCAGCACTGCCCGCGGTACTGGCACCCCAACGGAAACATAGCCGGGGTTCTGCGCCGCCCGCGTCCCGTACAACCCGATCCACCGCCGCCCATGCTGCCGCCAAGCCCGCTGTAGCGGCACCACAGGCAGTAACAGACACATGCCGGCGGGAACGAACGCATAGGCTATGAAGTCCGCAGCCAGCGGCTTCTGGATCCAGCCTGGGACGCGGCGTTGCTCGTCTGACCAGCGCTCCAGCAGCACGTCGGGCCAGTCGTGCATGCGAACCTTCTCGTCCACCGTGTAGGTCCGCCCGCAGGATAGGGTCAGCAGCCGGTCTATGCCGCCGCGCTGTGCCCATCCGTCCTCGCGCACGGCCACCGCAGAAGCGAGGGTAGGGAATGCCCGCTTGTACAGCGGCTCCCACCAATCCGCGTCCACGAACCGCTCCGACAGCGCAAGGCTGTCCTTGAAGCGGTGGACACGCGGAGAACCCGCCGCTCGACGATCGCGAACGGCGGGCTGGTGCTTGATCGGCCGGGGACGTGCCGGCTGAACCGGTAACGGGTTAATGGTGCGCTTCCTCCTGTTCGTGGTCGTAGCTGTCCTCGTCGTCGTCCAGCATCGGTTCGGCGTCGGGATCGCCGTCGATCTCGTCCATGCGGTCGATCATCCGGTGGGTGAGTCGCGACAGCTCGGCGCGAGGCAGCGAGGGGATGGCCGCAAGGATGGCGTGCGGCGATGCCAGCCGGTCCATCCGATGCCATGCCCGCCGGCGCGATCGACGCCACGGCATGGCTTTCGTTGGAGCCGGCGGCGGCGTGATGGCGGTGTGGCCCATCAGCATGACTCCCCGTTCTGACGGCGCTCGATGGTCATCCTCAGCGCCTCGGCACGATCGGGGTGCCCGACGATCTGCGCCATGAGCGGCGTCAGCTCGTCCGCGGGACAGTCCTGCACGACCAGCCACAGCTTGCGACCGGATGCCAGGGCATAGCCGCCGCCGATCTGGACGAGGTTGTGCAGCCAGGCGGTGGGGCAGAAGGGGCGTGCGGGCGTCATGCCTGTGCCTCTCCTGCATACCAGCGGATGAGCTGGTTGGTCCGGTCGCTCGCTTCATGGGGCGCGAACCGAGGCGTTCGGCCGATGAACAGCGAGAACGTGATGCCGAATCCTTCGAAGGACACGCATGTCGCGCGCCCCTCGCCGGTGCAGTCCCACCGTTCAATCAGGTTATCGCGATCGATCTGAAGGCCGGGCTCGATCCGGCGCCACAGCCCGCGGAGGCGGGTCAGCAGCAAGCGGGATACAGAAAGGGGGGTAGCGCTTGCCATGTCAGCGTCCCTCCCGCTGCTGGCCGATGCTGGTCAGGCGACGCGCTTCGGCAAGTTCGCTACGCGTCAACTCGATGGTGCCCTCAACGGCGGTCGTCAGGACCGGGACACAGTTGCCCACGGCAACCTTGATGGTTTCGAATATGCGACGGCGTTCCCAGTCCGTCATGTCGGTAAACGCGTCGAAGCGATCCACCAAGGTAGTCGCGCAGTTCAGGATGCCTACGACATCGCCAAGTGATTGCGGCACCTCGGCCAGCACAGCGCCTTCCAAATGTTCGATCCGGCGCGACCAGTGCTGCTGGTGATCCTGCGCGCAGGGTGCAGGGGGAGTTTGCTTTTCCAGACGCTCGCTAGCATCAAGGCTGTGCTGGATCTCGGCCATCATCTGGCGAATGGGGGAAGCGACAGCGACCATCGATCAGCCCTCCTTGTTCGCGAGGCGAGCAGCATCGGTCAGGATCTGCTCAAGCCGGGGGATGCCATCTTCCATCTCCTTCTCGATCATGAAGGAGATTTTAGCGTGCAGGTCCGCCGCCGTTGCGCACGGGAAGATCGCGACCTGTTCTTGCGCCTCCGCTACGGCGTCGCACAGCGCGTTGACGCGGGCATTGTGCTCATCAATGCCGGTCTGCTGGCGGATGCGGTCTAGCGCTTCCTCACGCTCCAGATGAGCGGCCAGGAGGGCCCGGTGAATTGCCCGGTCATCGTGGTGGGCGACGAACTTGTTGTAATGCCGCGCCGCCTTGATGGCGTCAGGATTGCTGGTCCGCCAGTAATTGCCGCGATCCGACGGAATAGTGACGTGCGGCACCTGAGTGCACAGCGTGTGAAACCGCTTGCTTGCGGGGGCACATACGCCTTCGTCATAGCGCTGGCATTCCGCGTCTGCATCGGCAACCGCTTGCATCAGGCGGGTCAGTTCGTGGCTGACATCGTTAGCGGCATTGGCGGTGGTCGCCAGAGCCGGCACGGCAAGCACAGCAGCAGCGAGGCCAGCGCCCCCGAGGATCCCGCGGCGGGTGGTTTCGGTGGTCATCAGATCAGCCCTCCTGACCGGCGGCGGCGATGATCGCATCGATCGCAGCGGTGACAGTGACCGAGCGGCAGAAGGCATGGAACGCCTCGCCCTCACCGGTATGGTCCATGTGCAGCAGCGCAGCGTGCCCATAGGCCCAGCGGATCGCCTCCAGGCATTCCACGCGAAAGCCTACGAAGGACCAGAATTCCTCGCGGTCACAGCCGTAGCGAGTGCGGTTCCACTGACCGGCTGGGGGCTGCGTCGCCATGCTGGCGAGAATGGCGCGGGCGCGGCAGTCGGTGGTCCAGCAAGGTGCGGTGTCGTTCGCAGGCTGGGGAACGGTGATGCAGTCCGCCGTCTGGACGGCAGGCGCAAGGATGGTATGCGCGGCAGTAGCCATGGTCGATCTCCTCAATAGATCGGTTGCGGTCAGAGCCGGGTGGAGGGGCCTAATCCTCCGCTCGGCTCACTGTGTAACGAAAACCGTTATACAGGTGTGATGAGCATGGTCAAACGAAAACCGTTACCTTGCACAATTTTCGTCATTCCGTTATCTCATTGAAATGTTGACCCCTGACACGTGTCGCGCGGGACGCGCGCTTATTGGTATGTCTCAGGAGGAGCTGGCCGCCGCTGCCAAGCTCGGACCTTCAACGGTTAGAAATTTCGAGGCGAAGCGGTCCACGCCGATCGCAAACAACCTATGCGCCATACAGAGTGTTCTTGAAGCGGCTGGCGTGCAGTTTCTTGCTGAAGGCGATACTGCCCCCGGAGGCGTGGGCGTCCGTATGCGGGCTGGCGAGTAGACTGCCGTTTCGAAGACGTTGAAACCGCTACTAGGCTTAGCGATTCGGCGCCGCCAACAAAAAAGTCACAAATCGACAGAGGGGGGTATGGCGTATTAGCCGCACCTTTGAGACCATATAGCCACACATGGGAGGTGTGGCATGGCAAAGCACTATGGCGTCCTGACGTTCGACAATCGTGGCCCCATCAAGACGTGGGAGCGGATGACCGCAACCCAGCGGCACAATGCCCGCAGCGAGCCCCTGCCGCACTGCGACCCGGCAGCACCCGGCCCCGTCTACATCATCGGATCGCCCGACCTCGTCAGCGACACGAAAGCGGCGCTGTGCGAACACGGCATTGATCCCGCCGGCATCCGGAAGAACGGTGTCATCGCGTATGAGGTGATCATGACCGCCTCGCACGCCTACTTCACGCAAGGTGACGAGGCGGAGCACACGTCTCGGCTCTGGCAGTGGGTTGCCCGTGCCTACCTGGCGGCCAAGAAGATCTGGGGCAGCTCGCGTATTGTCCAGATGGTTCTTCATCTCGATGAATTCACCCCGCACCTGCACGTGGTCCTGCTGCCACTGGTGCAGAAGGTGTTCGGCCGCCGGCAGAGCGACGGGCCGCGCTGGACCCTCAACGGCCGCGAGATCGCGGGGCCGGGACAGTATCAGCGCGCGCACAACGAATATGCCGCGGAGATCGAGCCGCTTGGTCTGTTCCGTGGAGAACAGAAGAGCGGGCGCAAGTACCGACCCTATGCCGATGTCGTGGCGGAGGTAGAGACCAAGATGCGTGAGGCAGCCACGGCAGCGACGGCGGGACAGAAGGCCCAACAGGAAGCCGCCCTGAAGGAACAGGCTCGGGCCGCACAGTGGGCAGAACAATCCGAGCGCGCCGAACGCGAGCGGGCGGCTCTCGATGAACGCGAGAAGGCGCTGGGCAAGCGCCTGCTCCGTGCAGAACTGCACGAGCGATCGCTGAAGATGCGAGAGACGAAGGCCGCAGCCGTGGAAATGGAGGCCCGGCGCAAGGCGAGCGAAGCCGACCGGCTGCTGACCGAGGCTCGTCAGATGCAGGCACGGGTGACCGATCAGCTTCGTGCTATCGCGGACATCAGGTCGCGCGCTGACGGTCTGGTGGCGTTGCTCGACCAGGTCGAGTCGGAGCGGCTGACGCAAACGCAGGCGGCCGCCCTGACGGCCTCGCGTGGCATATCGACCGCGATCGGCAATGCCGGCCTCGGTGAGGATACGGTTCTGTTGGAGCAGATGGCCGCGCATCGTGCCAAACGGGAGCGATGATCGGCCACCATTGCGCCATTGGAAGAGGCGTTTCCACTTCTTAGCTTCCACCCTTTGCTCATCGCGGCGATTAGCGCCACCCGGCGACCGTCAATGGGATGTTGAGGATTTTTCGGCATGGCATTGCCGGGGAGTTCAGCAGCTTGCGCACATATTGGTATAAGGGGGTCGCGCTCGCGCGGTGGCGGTTCATCGGCGCAGTGGCGTTGCCTGTGGCGTTGCTGGCGCTGGGGCTGACGGCCACAGTCTTCTACGCACTCCATGCCGCGGCAAGGCAGGCGGACTTGGTTTCGGCCAAGCGGCAGAGCCAGGAGGCGCAGCTTGCCTTAGACGATGCGCTCGACGAGTTGGCGCAGAGCCAGACCGGAGTGGCGATCTGGAGTCCGCTGCTGCGCGAACTCTACAAGCCGCGGCCGAACTGGGACTGGATCGACATCAATGCGGGCACGTGGTTGAACTACGTTTTTGCGCATGACGTCGACATCCTTCTCTCGCCCCGCGACATACCGGTCTACATGATGCAGGAGGGTGTGCGGCTGGCGTCGCCGCACCACGCTGCGGCAATCTATACCCGCGCAGCCGCACCGCTGATCGATGTCCTCCGCGAGCGAACGCAGCGCGCAGCGAATCGGCATGAGCGGCTGCCTGGCCAACCGCTTGCCAACCATGCGACCGTACGTACCTCACCAAGCGCCATCCACGCCACCAGTACTGTGGCAGTCAATGACCGCCCAGCCGCGGTCAGCGTCATGCGGATCATCCCCGATGGTAGCGATGGCGATGCGCCACCAGGACCAGCGCCGCTGTTGCTGAGCGTCCGCTATCTTGACCGTTCATTCGTGCAGCAATTGGCGTCGGTCCAGCTACTGGCCGGCGCGCGCGCCACTGTGGGGCGGTTAAGCGGAGAGGAACACGGCGCTGCACTGATAGGCGAGGACGGCAAGCCTGTCGGTATGCTCGCGTGGCGGCCGGATCGGCCCGGACAGGCCGTATGGAAGGCGATGGTGCCGACAGCCGCCGCCGTCCTTGCCGGGCTGTTGGCGACGGTCGCAGCACTACTTACTGGCGTCGGACGACTGATGCGCAAGGACGCCGCCTCGCTCGACCAGTTGCGCGTCGCGCATCTCGAGTTGCAGGCGAAGGAGGCTCAGGCGCACCGTCTCGCCTATCATGACACGCTGACTGGGCTGGCAAACCGCGCACGGTTAGCCACCGTACTCGACGAAATGCTAGGCTCCGGCGCGCCAGAGGGCGTGAGCGCGGTGCTATTGATAGACCTCGACCGCTTCAAACAGGTGAACGACACCCTCGGCCACCTCGGCGGCGATCACCTGATCCGGCAAGTGGCAATGCGGCTTGAGGCGCTGGTGTTGCCGGGCGATCTGGTGGCACGGTTGGGGGGTGATGAATTCGCTGTACTGTTGGGGCCGCGGATCGATGAAACAGCAGTAGAAGCTGTCGCCGGCGCGATGGTGTCCGCGATCCAAGATCCATTCGTAGTGCTGGGTGCGAACGTGCATATCGGCGCCAGCATCGGTATCGCATGCTTCCGCGACGCACAGGGTGACCGTACCGAATTGATGCGGACCGCTGACATTGCGATGTACCGGGCAAAGGCGGAGGGGCGGAATGGCTACCGCTTTTTCCTTGCCGATATGGACGAGAGCGTAAAGCTGCGCCGCGAAATTGAGGAGGATCTGCGCGCGGCAATCGTGCGTGAGAGCGAATTGCTCGTCTACTACCAACCCCAAATGGACGGGAGTGGCACCCACGTAATTGGGGTCGAGGCGTTGCTGAGATGGCAGCACCCGCGTCGGGGATGGCTAGCGCCGGCCGCCTTCGTCAACGTCGCAGAGGAAAGTGGCCTGATCGGAGCACTTACTGGCCGCGTACTGCGTGACGCGTGTAAAGTGGCGGTGGCATGGCCGGACCTGTCTGTCGCAGTCAACATTTCGCCTGTGCAGTTCCGTTCGCGCACGCTGGCGGCCGAGTTGATCGCGATAGTGCGCGCGGCCGGCGCACGTGCGCAGCAAATCGAACTGGAGGTGACTGAAAGCGTCCTGCTGGACAATGACGAGGTGGTGCGCGCGACGCTGATCGCATTGCGCCGCGCTGGTTTTCGCATCGCCCTCGACGATTTTGGCACCGGATATTCAAGCCTCAGCTACTTGAGCAAGTTCAAGGTCGACAAGATCAAGATCGATCGCAGCTTCATACATCGGCTGGGTGAGGCCGAAGATGCGGCAGCGATCATTCACGCTGTGGTGCGGCTGGGACATGCAATGGGGCTAATTGTAACCGCCGAGGGTGTTGAAACAGGGTTGCAACGTGCGTTCCTGGAACAAGCCGGGTGCAATGAATTGCAGGGATTTCTGTTCTCTGAAGCGGTTCCGGCCGCAGCGCTACAACGATTGCTTGGACGGCTTGAGCGAGTAGCTTAAGCAAGCAAACGGCGCACCCGGCGTTGCATGGGCTCTGACACATTCAGTAGATATACGTAGGGGACGGTCATTTGGATCGCGTTTAAATCACCGTGATCGACAAGCGCGGGCAACTTTTACAGCGAGAGGACCGCCTCTACCCCTATGAGGAAGAGACGTTCGGAGAGAATATCTACTGGGTGGATGAGAACGACGGCGAGCGTTGCACAGCCGCGATGTCCTACTAGACTCGCCCAATGAATTGGTTAGCCTCCAGTTTCATCGATGGCAGCCTTTTATGTGCTCGGCAATGTTGCTTGGCAGCGGCAGCTCTAGTCGGAGCGAGCATATGGCGCGCGCCGATGCGATTCACCGCATATCCTGTTCGAGCGCTTTGTAACCGGTTGCACCTAGACGTGAGTTGGTGACACCGACCCGGTTCTGGTCAAGAGGGCGCGCGTGAGCACAAGACCTCGTAAGATCGCGATCATAGCGCCGCCCACCCCAGGACATCTGAACCCCCTTCAGGTTCTCGCGGCCGAATTGTCTGGGATGGGTCATCAGCCAGTGATCGTCCATACGGCCGAAGTCGTCAGGTACGTGACCGCTCCCGCTGTGACGTTCGAGCCGTTGCGAGATGGTGCATCACGTGGATTGCTCGACCACTATCTTGCGACCTTGGCTGTCGCGACAGGTCCCGTTGGCCTGACGCGGATGATCGCAAGTACGGCCGATATGACGGCACGGCTGCTCGACTTCGCGCCTGATGCTTTGCGGCGGATAGGGGCAGATGCGATAATCGCGGACTCGGCCGAGCCTTCGGGACCGATCATCGCACAGCATCTAGGTGTTCCTTACGTCATCAGCGTCACAGGTTTGCCGCTTCTCGAGGAAGAGAATGTGCCGCCGCCATTTGTAGGCTGGCGATATCGGTCTGATCGGCTCGGACGGTTTCGTAATCGCGGGGGCTACCGCATCTCTCATTTTTTCATGCGCCCGATAGCCTCTACGCTTCATCGGCGTAGGCTGACATGGGGAATCAAGGATGCTGATCAGCCGCTTGCCTATGTCGCGCAATGTCCGCGCATACTCGACTATGACCGGCAGAACTTGCCGCCTAATTTTCATTATGGAAGCCCTTGGCGAAACTCGCCGGCCCCTTTGATTGATCCTCCTAACGGCGATAAACCGTTGATCTTCTGCTCGTTGGGATCGCTGCAGGGAGCACGGAAAAAGCTGTTTGCTATCATGGCCAAAGCTTGTGCCGAGATCGGTGCGCGCGCGGTCATTGGACATGGTGGCGGCCTGACGCCGGAAGAGGAGGCTTCTCTTCCGGGAAACCCATTAGTTCGAGCGTTTTGGCCGCAAGAGACGCTGCTCCGTCTCTGCTCGGCTGCGGTGCTACACGGCGGGTTCAACACTGTTCTCGATGCGTTGGCGGCCAAGGTGCCGATCGTAGCGGTGCCGATCGCATTCGAGCAGCCTGGGACCGCAGCCCGCCTTGCCCACTTCCGTGTTGCGCGTGTTATCTCGCCACAACGGCTTTCAGTTGCGACACTGGTGAAAGCATTAGAAGAAGTGGTTCACGATCCAACCTACCGAGATATGGCGTCACGCCTTTCGGTCGCGATGGAGGCGGGGGGTGGGGCTTCTGGCGCTGCCGTCATTGTCGATGCGGCACTTTCGAAGCTGCCCTGATGTAAGGCAGCCGCCACCATGGGGTGCCCGGGCTTAGGTGGTGTTCGTGGTGGTAGGCACCGAAATGAAAGCAGGTCAGCAGTGATGCCAAGGCTGGCCAATCGTTGCTCCTGGCGTGGTGACGGTCGGCGAAGGCGGCTTCTCCATGTCTATGCGGCAGATAGGTGCCAAAGACGAAGAGCTGAGCCAAAGCAAGAAGTGCCGGTACTGCCCAGAACGCAGCTATGTTCTCCAGCGAGGCGCCGAACAGCATGTAGACAATGGCAGCCGCGGTGATCCGCACGATCTGGCCATGCGTGTAATAGTTCATGAAGAAGCAGACGAACCATGGCCACGCACGTCGCGGTTCAGCAGCGTTGAAATCTGGATCGGCTGACGTTCCGGGCGCTCGATGATGAGCTTTATGTTTCGGGTACAAGACGCGGTAGGACAGACCGGCATAGGCTGCCAGGCAGATGGTACCTATCATCGTATTTAAGCGACGCCGGCCGGGAGCGAGCGAGCCGTGCATGCAGTCGTGCGCAATGATGAAAAGGCCGGTGCTGAGCCAAGTTTGCAGCATGATGATTGCCACGGCTATCGGAACTGTTTCGAGCCTCCACGTCCATAAAAAGATGCAACCGAGGTGTATCAGCAACCAAGCGGTAGCGATCGCCCCTGCGAGTAGCAGGCTGGTGTTGATGTGCCGGCGGGCTGGAGTCATCGGTGTGCCCGTTCTGCGATTCTACGCTTTAAGCGGGCAGGGCTTTCGGCGAACAGGAAGCCGAAGCTGACGCCCCCATCCTTTCCCTTGATCGAATGGTGCAGCCGATGCGCCTGCAGGAGACGCTTTGCGTAGCCATGGCGTGGAACCCACCGAGGGCCAAACCGGTGATGAACAAGCACGTCGTGCACGATCGCATAGAGGGCGCCATAGATCGTGATGCCGACCGCCAGCCACCATAAGGGTTCGACCTCCACACCTGCGACGAACATGGCGATGACGATCAAGGAGAACGTCACTGCGTAAAGGTCGTTCTTCTCGATTTTTCTATCATGAGGTTCGTGATGAGACTTGTGCCAGCCCCAGCCCCAACCGTGCATGATGTACTTGTGAACGGCCCAAGCAAAGGCCTCCATCGCGATGACCGCGCCTATGACGAGCGCGAGCTTTTCAATCCAAGACATTGGCAGGTCTCGATGTTACCGTTCGTACCGTATCATACGGATTGCCCGCGTCGGGCCACTTACGGATCAGGTGAAGATTCCGCCAAGCGTTCGAAGATGCAGTGAATAGGGCGATGGGAGCGATCGCTATACCCGCAATGACATCAACGCCATGATGTCCGCCGAAGAGGGGGGTAGCTATGATCGTTACACCTGCCCAGATCGGAGCTATGATCCGCAGCCAAGGCAATTCACGAAGCCCCCAGGCTAAAATGATGGGCAGCGTCGCGTGGTAACTAGGAAATGTCACAATGCCCCAAAGCTGCGTGAGATCCACCGTTCGCCAGCTTCCATCCCGGAGGCCTGCGATCATCTCCCGCTCTATCCAGGCAACGGATGGCCAAAGATTGGTGTATTGGGTGGGATCGAAGATGTATCCCGTGCCCGGCATAAGGCCCGAGACAAGAATGGTTACAAAGCCGCTGATAATCGCTGCAGTTACGGCAGTTGTAAGTGTCGCCACCTTACCTGTCCCACTCAGCGCGACAATGCACACGACCATCTGTAGCGGAAGGCTATGATACGCAACGCCTCCGATCCAAAGCATGACGGGTGCATCATCGGCGGCAGTCAGTACGGCAGGCCAATCAAAGCCGAGGTACCGATCGGCGCGGGCGAAGTCACCATCCCACAAAGCGCCAGCTCGTGCCGCTAAGGCATAGGATAGTATCACGCCTAAGATCGTGAAAAGCGACATGAGCAGGAATGCGCTTGCACCAGCATATAACCGCGGCCGATCTGTAACCCTGCCGATTATCATAGCCCCCGTCAGCAGGAGCAGAGATAGTCCCGGAAGTGCTAATCCCTCGAAGTGAAATCCTACGCCGTAGCTCGCAAACGCGCAGGTGATTGCGAGCGCGGCAATCAGCACCCATGGACCTTCGAAGCGTTGAGGCGGAGACGTAATCGAAGGCATCGAGCGCTGAACGCGCGCGCGCCAAATCCGTGCCTCGTCCGCGAGTTTTCCATGTCGTAAAAAGGCGCAGTGCGGCAAAAGCCGAAATTGCCCAGGTCCGAGGCAAATGACGCCCAATTCGAACTGTGCAGATCGGCGCAGCTGCGCACCCAGAGGCACTTCGTGTTGGTCTGGGGAAAAATTGCGTGCTTATCCTACGGCTGACACTCCATCAGCGGATTAAGCAACGCGAGCGCTGCTGATTTATTTGCGCGTGGATCATCAAGGGCGAGGCGTGACACTGCTCTGGTTGGCAGATGAAGCGTGGGCGGCGATTGCGCTGTATCTGCCTAGGATTCAGCTTAGCATCCGGCTGGCGTAGCCGAAATTGATCCGCCGCCCACGATCACGCCGCCTATCGCCGCACCTGCCAACACCTTTAACGACTCCATATCGCGCGGCCCCCCATCGAACCTCCGCTATCGCCGCACCCGTAAACAAGCCCTTGCCGAATCGTTCTTGATTTGTTCTATTTCACGCATGGACAGCATCGACCCGACCCAGATCACCGATGCGCTGCTCACCTCGGCGGGATGGGCGCGCGTTGGTCTGACTGCCCCAACCGAACACATCCGGGAGCAAGCGGCCAAGGAATTGGCCCTGACGATCTGCGAACGGATCAACCCCACGCCGATCATCGACCACAATCAGCTCCGGCTACCCCTGTGAAGTGGGACGAGCCACATTTACGAAGCTGGCCGACTTCTGCCGTCACGACGCCAATCTCGCCTGTCACTGCCGTAGCTGTGGGCGAGTTGGTGTTGTCCATCGTGAACGGTTTGCGCGCTGGTGTTTCCTCCACAGAAAACCGACCGCGCTTGAAGTCCTCCCGCGTTGGTTGCGGTGCTCGCAATGTGGCGGCCGACCCGCAATGATCTCGCCCACGCCAAAGGCGCCGACATTCCCACGTTGGGGTGAATCGGAGGATGAGTGGAAACGGCTTCACCGTCGGCTGAGGGGGTGACGGAACGTTGAAACGTCGCAAGAATGGGGGCACCAATCGCGGATGATAGTAATCGCACGGTCCATCATTCTGGCTGGGTTTGCGCTCTCAGCCTGCGGGGCATCGTCCAGTATGCTTGAAGAGGTTGAAGCGCGGCGGTCGCTGGAGAGGGTACTTCCTGACGCCAGTACGGCCCGCTTCCAGCAGGTGCGATCGGTTGAGGCCACCGCCTCCAACGGAAACAAGGGCCGCATCATCTGTGGCGAGGTGAATTCTACGAACAGGCTCGGGGCGTACGACGGCTACAGGCGGTTTGTTGCCGTCCCTAGCGAAGGCTTTGCGACGATTGACCCACGCGCAGGGCCGGGTTCGTCAACAGAAGCGATAGGCTTGCAAGCCGGGTTCGACAGCTTGTGGCCGGCATGTGAAGGTAAGTCGCTGGTGCCGCCCAAGCTGACGGCAGGCGGTTGCGATCCCGCAAAAGCGGAAAGCGTCGGCCTCTCCTGCAAAGAGTGACGTGACCGCCCGATTAGGAACGGCCAAGCTGTAGTTCATGCTGCCCCGAGGCGCTGCACACGATTGATCGTTTGCATGATGTCAGCGGCAAATCGTCGTGGTGTAGTGGCAATCCGTCCCGGCCCGTTCTTCTCCAACTCGGCAACGCGGGCGGTCAGCGCCTCGACCTTGGCGGCTAGCTCTTGGGTATCGCTCATAATCTATTCTCCATTTCAACTCTGATTGAAATCGGTGCGCGTTCCCGGATCAGTCGGCTGAGCCGATGAACGAACCGGCGGCGCGCCACGAAGTCAGATCTGGCAGCAATCAAGCTGTCCCTCCCATCTTCTCGCATCCATCGTTCCACCACACGCCAGTCGGTGCCGTAGTGCGCGACGATGCCGCCCCATCCCAATTCAATGAATCGAGCGCGGAAATCGGCAGGCTTTTTCCTCGGTTTCGGCATGTCAAATCGTGCCCAATCTTTGATAGCGGCTGAGCTTGCCTGGCATTTCCTTCACCACCCGTGTCGCCGCAGCCTGATCCATCTGGGCCGCCTGATTGAGGATCAGGCTACTGAGGTCACGTGCGAAGCCGGTCGGGGTGACGCTATTTCGCGCATCGACGCTGATGTGAAAATGACGTTCGCCCGCAGATATTGGCGCACGGGCCGCTTGCATGTTGGCCCCGGTGGGGATGGCTACCTGAGGAGCCGGCATCACAAAGCCGCCATCCGCAAACCGGGGGATACGGTCAGCGTTGATTGCTTCCAGCATGGCGCCATGCTTAGCGGCTGAAGCGGCGTTCACGATGAACTCGCCGTTGGACACCCGCGCAAGGATGCTGTCCGAACGACCGGTGCCGGCCCCGCGGATTTGGCCCCCCTCTGCGAAACCGAACACCCGACCGATCCCGCCAAGAAAGCGACCCAACCCGTTCGCACCATCACCGGCTACAAGCCCGTTGCTGCCGCCAGCACCAGTTTCACCCGCATTCAGACCCATGGACTGTAGGATCGGTGCAATCACCGCCTGACGGATGGCGATACGGGCTATGTCAGCAATGATGCTGGTCGCCATGTCGGAGAAGGCGTCTGATACGCTGCGTGTGCCGCTCAGAACGTCTGCCAACCCATCTTCAAGCGACTGAAGCCCGTTGGCCTGGACGCCTTCAAGCGCGCGATCCATGTCTCCGACGGTGCCGCGGACGCTATCGGCATAATCGCTGAGCGGACCCTGATAGCGCCGTTCGAGCGCCTTCCGTTCGTTACCAAACCGCTCGTCCTGCCCGGCAATCCGAGCCTGTGCGTCGCCAATGTCAGAACGGGCCGCGGCCTTTGCTTCGGGCGTCGCGTTCGGATCGTTGAGGATGCGCTGGCGGTCGGCAATGAGTTGTTCTTGGTCTACACGCTCCTGCTGCTGAGCGAGGGTTAGCAGACGCTGTTCCAGATCCAGCCGATCGCGGGCTGTCGCTGCAAGATCGATCTGCGACCGCACCGTGTCCTGGGCGTTGCGATTGCGCGCCTCTACCGACTGATGTTCACGGCGCAGAGCAGCGGAGGTGCGTTCCTCCACCTCAATATCGCGCCGACGAATGACAGCGGCGCGTTCGGCAGCCTGCGCGAGGCTGTTCAACGCGATAAGCTGCTTCTTCTCCGCGTCGGTCAGCCGCTTGTCGCTGTCGATCCGATCGGCTGCCTTCTGCCGGGCGTTGTCCACACGGTCGAGTTCAACCCGAGCTGCGTCTTCGGCAGTCTGAGCTTCCTGTTGACGGGCGCGCAGGATGTCCTCTTCCAGCCGCGCCTGTTCCTGGGGAAAGGTATCAGGGTTGAGGGGGCTGCGCTTGGTCTTGCCCTTCTTCGCGTCTGGCGTAACCGGACGCGTCGTTTGCCGTTTGGCGAACGGATTGAGCAGGATGTTGCCGTTCTCGTCGACGGGGTTCGGTAGGAATGCCTTCAGCCTGCGCTCGTGTTCGCGCGCACGTCCGTACTCGGTCGACGAGTCGAAGCCGCGAACGAAGTCACCGGAGAAGTTGGTGGCCGCGATGCGGGGTGTCTGTTGCCGCATCAGGAGGCCACCGAGGATCGGCACCTTCGAAGCGAAGCCGTTGCGTATTCCGGTCCCGGTGTCGTTGATCGCGTTGCCCAGCTTGGCAGCGGCGCCTGTCACGCTGTCGACCACGCCCAGCAGCGACGCGATCGTGTCGCGGGTGTAATTGGCCTCGGACCGAATACCCCCAAATACGCCCTGGGCTTCCGTCAGCAGAGGCTCGAACACGCCTTTAAGGCCGTCGAACGCGGCTCGTGCTTCGATGCCCGACGCAGCAGCGGCATCTTCCAGGGTGGAGAACGTCGTAGTGCCGTCCGACAGGAAGTTGAGCAGCGCCTGGGAGAACTGGCCGCCTCGATCGAACCCACCAAAGGTGATGATCGCCGCATTCTCGATCCCCTGCATTGCATCGCCAAAGGTCGTCGGCAGTTTTTTGAACTCGGCGTCAATCTGGGCGTAGATCGCAGGATCGTTGAGGACAGCGAACAGCTGCTGGGCAGAAACCTTGCCCTCGTTCACCAGCTTCCGCAGCCCGCCGATCGACGTGCCCAGACCTTGAGCGAACAGGCGCGCGACACGGGGCGACGCTTCCACCACCGAGTTGAACTCTTCGGCGCGCAGGATGCCGCCGGCCAGTGATTGGCTGAACTGACGGGTAGCGTTCGCGGCATCCTCAGACGAAGCGCCGCCGATCTTCAGGCCTTTCGAGAACGTCTCCGTGGCACGCGCGGCTTGCTCTTGACTGCCGCCCAGATCCTGCGCTGCCCGGATGAAGTTGCCGTATAGTTTTGTGGTCTCTTCCAGCGACGTGCGGGTCGATAGGGCAATACGCCGGGTGTCCTCCAGACCTTTGCCGAACGTGCCGAACTGCGCCGTAGCAAGCTGAAGCTGCGCTTCGATCTGTTTGGAAGCATCGCTGAGGCCAGACAGCTCCTTGGCCAAGGCGGCGACGCTGACCGCGCCAAGAGCGGCGTTCAACTTGCCCGAGAACTGCGAGGCGCGTGACTCCATGCCGCCGAGGCGACGGTCGAGCACGCGCTGGGCATCAAGCAGCTGCCGTTCGAGCCGGTCTGTTCGAGCTAGAAGCTGAATGACGGTCTGGTCGACGATCGTCGTCATTGACCGCTACCCCGCAGGTGGCGGCGTATCGCCTCCATCGCCGCGGCCTGAAGGAAGTCGGCCACCTCGCGCCGCTTCTTCTCGATCGCCGGGCGCATGAAGGGGCGCGCCTGCATCTTCGATGTGCCGTTCTCAAGGTCCGTCGAGTAAGGCGCCTCCGAGACGATATCGACGTCTAGCGGGGCACGACGATGCATCCGGATATTATCTGCCAGAAAATGCGTGTCAGCATTAGGCGGCTGGCCCGGAGTCGAGGGCACGTGATTGCGGCCCGATACGGCACCCTCAGTAATGCTGATCTGCGCCTCGACCACGATCTTTTGCGCCGCGACCTCCATGATCCGGGCGACGTCGCGCTTGATCGCTGCGGGAAGGCCACGCAGCCGCTGAGTAAACGGCCGGGCCATCAGGCTGCGGTCCGCTGGTACACGTCGTAAGGAATACCTTCGACGCATGCAGAGAGGATCAGGAACGCCATTCGCCAGCGATCAACCAGCGGCAGGGGGTAAACGTCCCGCTTCATCCAAGCGTAAACGTCGTACTCTTTCCACGTAATCTGTCCATCGGTGCTGCCGCCACCACCGAGCAGTCCCATAACAATGATGGTGTCCAACTCCGTCGCAGAGAATGCAGCATATCCCGGCACGCCCTCATTTTTGCCTTCAATAATGGCACGCCCCTGTAAGATGCGGGCATATGCCTCGCCGATCAGGATCGGGCGGCGATTGCGGTCCCAAGCGTTACCGTCGGGATGAGGTCCGCCGCTCTCCAGCGCCGCGAATTCTGTTGGCCCCAGCTTGAACTTGAAGGTGTCATCACCAAGCGGGAGATTGATGGACGTGTGCACGGGCGGCTCCTTTTCGAAGCGGTTGTGCCGGTAGAAGTTGGTGAGTTTTACCGCCGTTAGGCACCTCGTTGGCGTTCCCGTCGCCGGTTCAGCTTCAATATTGATAGCAATACGAGACCAACTAACCCACCACAGTCCGGTCCATCACATGCCGGCGTCGACGGCGACGCTGCTGGTGAACGTAATTCGCTCGGGCTGCTTTCAATTCCTGCTGGCCCTCTTCTAGAATCCAGCGGCGGATGCAGCGCCAGTTGCAGCGGTAATGATCCTCCAGGGCGCGATCCCAGCCCATCTCGATGTAGCGGTCACGAAAATCACGGGGCTTTGGCCGGCGCGGGCGTTGAAGCCCAGTCTCGTTGCGAGGCGTTGTTCGGACTGGCACGTCTGGTGAGGTAACCGCCTATAGGCAAGTGGATTACCGCCGCCACGGCTAGGTCTTGGTGCCTGCTTGCCACCGCAACCCCCAGCCGAACCGCTCGTCAAGCTCTCGTTGATCGGCGAAATATTCAACCTTCCGCATGGCCGTTAACTTACCTCGGTCGTTCTCCAGTAGCGCGATTGCGCATATGCGACGGTCATTGCGGCCTGCGTCTATGCGAATGTCGATGGAGGGCTGTCCTGGCATCGTCAAAAGCAACGACGGAGCAGCGAGTTGCCAGTCGGGCACGCCGTCGTACACGTTGATGAAGACTAAGATGCGTCTGATCGCTTCCCAATGCTCGCCGTTGATGCGCAGCGCCTCGCCAGCACCGTCTCCGCCAGTCCGATCGTCACCGCACAGAAGGACAAAGGGGGGCACATCAAACGCACCAAGCATATTCCCAATAGCCTGGACCGCGCCTTTCCGACCATCATTCATCTCGATGAGGCAGCAGAGATCAAGGTCGATGCCCTCGTTTTGCTCTTGCCGGCCGCGTCGCCCTCGCGACCAGTTAAGGGTGGCTAGAAGTTCACCGAAGCCCGTCTCGCCGGGAACTAAGGCTACAGCATCATCGGCTTCATCGAGCGAAACACGTTCGAAATGCCGGGCGGCGGGAGGCGATGGTTCTACCGGTTCGTCAGCCACATCAATTCCGAAGGATCGTGCAAGCGGGGCAAGGCCACCGTTGAACCCTTGACCGACAGCCCGGAATTTCCATTGTCCGTCCCGACGGTAAGCTTCGGCCAATATCATGGCGGCTTCGGTCGCCTCGGCAAGCCATGGGCGAAAGCTCAGCGCGGGTGTGTTGCCATCGGCGAGTACTACTTCGGCGCCTTCAAGCAGCGCTAGGGTGTGACTTTTGCTCTGTGCTTCATCGATAGTGAGGCAGAACGCGATCTTTTGAATCGCGTCAGGTAACGCAGGTAGATCAAGCTTGAAGCTGCCTTGATCGGCAGGATCGAAGCGGATTGCGCCACCCGCACCAACTGGCTGGTTGTAGAAGATCATATCCCCATCATCGCGGACTTTGCCGGAGGCGGTCAGCAAGTAGGCTGAAACGTCTGCTTCAACGCCACGGCCTTCGGCTCCGCTCCAGCGAAACCGAACCATCGGGCATGATGCTAATATCGGGGCATTGCCGCCCTGCTGCATGTTCTGCATTGCTCGCCGTTCCCTAATCCGGACCTGCTGGACAGCTTGATCACGCCAACTATGCAGACAGTGACCGTGTCGGCCAAGCCGCAACACCATCCTCCTTCAGTTCTGCCGGGCCACATTGAATGCCAAATCCAGCCCGAAGCTCATGTCTCTCCACCTTGCGAGCCGGAGCCCTTTGCGCCAGCTTGCTGTGGTGAACGAATTTGCAGAACGCGGCCGGCTGAAAAGCCTCATTGACTATGTTGAAGCGACCGAGCGCGATCGGCTTAGCGTCGCTTGGGACGTTGCAGATCATCGTGGTTTTCGACGTTTCCGGGCCGATGCCATCAAATTGCCTGGCGTTCACCTCGACGTGCTCGATGGCGACGATCATCGGTGGATGACGGTGGAGCGACTGGTCCGCTGTCCACCGCCACCTATTGACGATGCTGAGTTGAAAATTTGGGCCGACGTCGGCACCGACCCTAATCAAGTTCCTGCGTTGAAGGATGAGGCTCAGAACGCAGCCGTCAAATCCTCATTCGATGCACCGATCAGCGGCGATGGTCCTCATACAATGCGCCTGATAGATCACCCACGGCGTGAAGAATTGGTGGCGGCACTTGGAGCATATATTCGTGAGCGCTGGAATCCGTGGGCGCTGGAAGAGCGGCCGCGACGATCATCGATCGAACTTTATAACGCTTTGTTCGCTCTCCGTCAGCAGCTTGACGGCGCAGGCGAGCAGCCAGTTGAATTAGTATGGGGTATCGGCATTGCCCGTTGGCGGCAGGCCGCTGGTGACTTGCGCTATCCGCTGCTCATAGCAGCAGTGGAGTTGGCGCTCGATGAAGTAAGCCATGCCATCCAGATCCGTCCACGTAGCGAGGCGCCACCCGGAATTGAAACGGACGCGTTAGACCTTTTGCAGGCAGATGGGTTGAACGCCTTTCGAGCCACAGCCGATAGTTTCTTTACCGGATTGGAAGGCAATGGACTGTCTCCATTCGATGAAGCCAGCTTTGCACCCGTGCTGCGCCGCGCGGTGGCGCTCCTTCATGCTGATGCCTGCTACCTGCCTGATCTCGGTGATCGCCGTGCGCCGGATAGTGATACGCTCACCGTGGACGATGGCTGGGTGCTATTCGAGCGGCCACGCCGCGCAACCCAGTTGATGGACGATCTTCGGCGCTTTCGTAGCGCCGTTGATGCCCTAGGTGATGCCAGCGCCATTCCGGCTGCGGTCCGCGTTCTGCTTCAGGCACCTGATATGTCGGTTGCCGACGAGAGCTACCCACCAATGCGGGGGGTATCAACGATACCCGGCGTTACGTCGGCGGACGGATCAGGTGATGACCTGTTTTTCCCAAAGCCTTTCAATCGCGAACAGGTGGAAGTCATCCAACGGCTGTCTGCGCGACCTGGCGTAGTTGTACAGGGACCACCGGGAACTGGCAAAACTCACACCATCGCCAACATTGTCAGCCACTATCTCGCCATGGGCAAACGGGTACTGGTTACCTCCCAGAAGGCACCCGCGCTCAAGGTATTACGTGACAAACTACCTGAGGCGGTTCGCCCGCTCGCGGTCAGTCTACTGGAAAGCGACCGCGATGGATTAAAGCAGTTCCAAGAATCGGTCGACATCATCGCTGATCGGCTTCAGCGGACGCGAATCGGCGAGGCTCGGCAGCAAATACAGGAACTAGACAAACAAATTGACGGCCTTCACCGAGCGCTTGCCTCGATTGATCATGAGGTTGACGCGATCGGGCGACAGGCAATGACCCCCGCCCTCGTTGACGGTGCATTAGTTGAGCCTGTTGATGCAGCAAGACGCGTGGTCGCAGCGGGTGACAGAAGCAGATGGATTGTCGATCCACTTGATGTGGTGTCGGCGCACGAGCCTGATTTCGACGAAGACGCCATTGCGCGGTTGCGCACTGCCCGTAAGGAAGTTGGCGGTAGGCTGGAAGCTTTGGAGTTGCCGGTTCCACCAGCCAACTTGCCGTCAAGCGGACAGGTGCTAGCCCTTCACGACACGCTGATCGAGGCGGAGGCGCTTCGCCGCGAAATCAGTTCAGACGCCGACCTTGTACATGGCACCGACGTCGAGGCTCTTAAGGCATTAGAGCGGACGCTTGACGCGTTTGCCACGCAGCAGGCTGCTATCGCAGATGCAGGACTAGGCTGGTCAAATCCGGTGCTCGCCCGGCTCCGGTCTGACCCAGATGATGCCGCAATAGGAGCTTTGAGCGGGTTAGTGGGACAGGTCGAGCACATGGTCGGCGAGAGCCGCCATTTCCTTACCCTGCCCGTAGCCGTCAAAGCCGACGCAATTTCCGACCAAGGGTTCCGGGATGAACTGGCTAAGCTTGCGCGTGGAGAGGAGATGGGGCTTTTCCAATCCATCTTTGCACGCCAGACGAAAGCATGGCTGTCGGAGGTGCGTGTTGCGGGGCGCGCGCCGGCTGACACAGCCGCTTGGGTTGACGTTGAGCGATATGTGCGGGCGTTGGACGACGCTGATCGCCTTGCATCCATCTGGAATCACGCGGCTGTGCATGCCGGACTAGATCGGGTAGATGTTCAAGGGCTAGCTGGTGCGGATGCGATGCGGCGGCAGCTAGGCCAACTCGACCGAATTCGTGGGATAATTGCGGCTGAGGAGGAAGCGAACGCCGAGGTCCGCCGCCTTCTGCCGAGCTGGAGCGGAAACATAGCTGGGGGCACGGACGCGCTGCGCCGCGTGTTGAACCAGCACCACCGTCGATTAGGACTGGAGGCCGCAAGTGCGTCTCTTCAGGCCGTCAGAGATAATCTGGCTGCGGTACCTGGGTCGTTTGGCCAAGCTCTGCGTGCAGTCATTGGAATGATTGGCGAAGGGACCGCCGATCGGGAAGATATCGATGCGCGGTGGTCTGCCTCCCTCAACGATGCGGCCGAACTTCATGCTTTGCAGCCTGCGTTCGCAGTCATTCGTCAAGTCACCGCCGCAATCGAGCGGAGTGGGGCCGGCCACTGGGCGTCACGATTGCGACATGAACCTGTGGATGGCGTCGAAGACAATGCCACGCCTGGCGACTGGCGGACACGTTGGACTCTACGCCGGCTATCGACGTGGATCGACCGCATAGACGTACATGGCCGATTACGCACATTATCGGAGGAGAGAACGGGGCTAGAGGAGCGACTGCGCCGCTCCTATGAAGAGGCGATCGAGACTCGCACTTGGTGCCGCCTCGCTGAACAAGCAACCGATCAGGTCCGCTCGGCGCTCGCTGCATACGCTCAGGCAATGCGCAAGATTGGAAGAGGCACCGGCATTCGAGCAGGTCGCCACCGCGCTGATGCGCGTGCCGCCGCCGATCGAGCCAAGAACGCGCTGCCGTGCTGGATCATGCCCCATTACCGCGTATCGGAGTCGTTGCCGGCAGAGCTTGGACTATTCGACTTGGTGATCGTCGATGAAGCATCGCAATCGACTGTTGCAGCACTGCCGGCGTTGCTCCGTGCGCGGCAGATATTAATTGTTGGCGACGACCGTCAGGTCAGTCCAGACGCGGGCTTCCGCCAAGAGGCTCGGCTTTCGATGTTAGCCGAACGGCATTTGGGCGGACAGGTGGCTGACTACCGGGCAACCATGCGCGAGGATCGCTCGCTTTACGATCTGGGGACGGTGGTCTTTGCCGGCGGCGCGATCATGCTCAAGGAGCATTTCCGCTGCGTCGCGCCCATCATCGAATATTCGAAGGCGCAGTTCTATAGCCACCAGCTCGTACCGCTTCGTTTGCCATCCGCATCCGAGCGCCTCGATCCACCATTGATCGATATCCTCGTTGAGGACGGGTACCGGAAAGGCAAGATCAACCCACCCGAGGTCGACTGCATCGTCGATGAGATTGGCCGAATTGCCGCCGATCCAAGTATGTCCGAACGCAGTATCGGCGTCACCACGTTGCTGGGTCAAGAGCAGGCAGGCGCAATCATGGCGGCGATTGAGCAGGTGCTGGGCGCAGAAATCATGATCCGGCACGATATTCGGGTCGGTGAGCCGGGAGCGTTTCAGGGCGACGAGCGAGACATCATGTTTGTGTCACTTGTCGCGGATCGTGACAGTTCCGGGCTATCGGGGCTCGGCTATGAACAGCGCTTCAACGTAGCCGCTTCGCGCGCGCGGGACCGCATGATCTTGGTTCGATCGGTTCAAGCAGAGGATTTGCGTCCATCCGATAAGCTCCGCCGTAGCCTGATAGAGCATTTCCAAGCCCCATTCGCGGGTGAGAGCACGCTGGTTCAAGATCGTCGCGCACGGTGTGAATCTGGATTTGAGCAAGCGATGTTCGACAGGCTGGTGGAGCGAGGCTATCGCGTCGACACGCAGGTTCGGGTCGGAACCAAGCGGATTGACTTGGTGGTTGAAGGTGCCGACGATCGCCGCTTGGCAATCGAATGTGATGGTGACGCCTTTCATGGACCGGATCGCTGGCCTGAGGATATGGCGCGACAACGGATGCTGGAGCGGGCCGGTTGGAGCGTTTGGCGCTGCTTCGCCTCGCGCTTCGTTCGGGAGGAGGACGCGGTTCTAGAGGAACTCGTCGGAGTTTTGGGAAAGCGGGGAATCACACCCGAACTTGACGGTGAAAAATTCAGGTCTCGCCACACCGAGTTTCGTCGGTGGCGTAGCGCGCCGTTATCAGGCGGAGAGCCCGTTCCATTAGCTTGGTTGATGCCGGCCGATCCCTTCTGAGGCAGACGGCGGTGCCGAATGGGCCAACGGATCGCGTCCGTCACGTGGCAGAACCCAAGCACCATTCCCGTCCCGCTCCACACCGGCGATGCGGATGATGTGAATGTCTTCGTTATCCGGTGGCGCAGGCTGACCTTCGGCCACGATCACGACTCGACGAAAGCCACGGTTGGACGGCTGCATCTCCAGCGCAGCCAGTCGGCGCGACAAGTCACGCATGAAGCGGCTCCCCGAAGTGGAGGTGCCGGTTCCACGACCCAGCCGCATCATCCTTCGGGTGGATGCCCGTTCGCTGATAGTCGACCCGCTTGGGTCCGTCCGGTCCGGCGGCGACAAGGTTGTAGTAGCCGATCATGTCGCCGTCCTGCTGCTCGGGTATGATGTCCCACGGCATCAGCAGAAAACGGCGTCCGCTCTGGCGAGGCTGCTTCGCCTCCAGCGCAGCCAAGCGCCGGGTCAGAGCCGCGGTCATGCGTATAGGTCCGCTGGCGTCATGCCGGCATAGACGCGCTGGAGCCATGCCTCGCCCGTATGCTCGACCATCTCGCGCCAGCTAGCAAGGGCGCCGGTGATCGTGCCGCCACTAGGCACACCGTCTTGTCGCAACTCGGCTTCGTACCGGTCGGCCGCAGCATCGAGTTCAGCTTCGGTCATGCGCGGGTCTGCGTCACCGGCGCGTTCCAGCCGGGCAATGCGGTCTGCGATCCTCATTTCGCCCCCCGTGCTTCCAGTGCTTCAAGGCGTTCCACGATCTCGGCTGTTTCGATCGCCCGCCGGTGCTGTTCCATCAGAGCAGCGAATGCCTGGCCCTCAGACGGGGTCAGGTCGCCTCCGGCCACCGCGTCCAGTACCGCCCCCAGCACCGCAGGGTGATCTTTTGCGCCTCCGACCGGTGGAAGGTTGAAGGCGAGAGGCCGATCCTTGCGAGGCGGAACCAACCGTTCGAGGCAGAGCCGCATGGCTACGGGGTCGCCCTCCAGCGCTTTGTCGATCGCCACGCGGGTCAGCTTCTCTGCCTCACCGTCAAGCAATGCCTCGGCCGCTAGGGTCGCTTTGCTCCGCGCACCCTTGGGTTTGCCGGGGTTGCCAGGCTTGAAGCGGCCGTCCTCCGTTTTTTCGGTTGGGTTACGGGGCTTGGTCATGCCCCTGTGTAGGGCTGTGGCCGCCTCGACTTTACCGCCGCCATGCTGAGCCGCAGGCTGCCCGCAGGAAAATGAGTTGCGGGTAGTGCGGGTGACGGCGGGTATGTTTCCAGCCGCCCTATAGGAAGTGTCACCTGACAGTTTCCACGCGACGACTGGGACAATACCCGCAGATACCCGCACTACCCGCAAACCTCACGCCGCTTTCACCACCTGCCACGTCCGCTGCTTCATGTGGGCATCATGGTCTGCCACCAGTTTGAAGCCTGCGACGATCCTGCCGGCATAGCTGCCGAGGTATCGCCCGAGCCGACGAGTATCGATGTCGCCGCGGCGGTCGTCAGCGACGTCGATGAGTGCTTGGCGCAGGTCGTGGTGCAGCAGGTTCTGGAACGGGTCCATCTCCTGCGTCACGCCCTTGATGCTGGACGCAGTGTGGATCCGCGACCCGGTGGCCTGATACCACGCGCTGAACAGGGCGCTAAGCGCGCTGGTGACCGGATCTTCGGCGCGCGCCTTCTCCATCGTCTGGAGGGGATCGACGCAGCCGAGCCACACCAGTGCGGAGCGAACCAGCCGCGACCAGTCTTCGAACGACGCCAGCGCGGGCAGCGTGTCGGGGCAGCCGGCTATGACATAGGCCCGCACGATGGTGAGTGCGGCACCGATGTACTTGCCACGATCCTTTATGACGGCGGCGAACGGGTTGCCCGAGAACTGCCGCGTCTCCGGTCGCTCCATGTTCGGGTCGAGCGAACACAGGACAACGCGGCGGGTCATGTCGCCCACCAACTGGATGTTGTTGCCGGTGGCGAAGCAGCAGGCGCGACTGGGCACCTTGACGAGCGTCGACGTACCAAGGGGGCGGACGTTGACCATGGGCCGCTCCACGAGCTGGCAGAGGAAGTCGCCGCCGAGTTCGCCGTTGACGTTGTCGATCGGGACCAGTGCCTGGCCGGCGAGGATCGCGGAGGTCAGCCGCTTCTCGGTTTCCTCCTCGGTCCGCCCCGCCGACATGACGGGGGCCCGTTCGCCGGTGCTGATCGCCGAGGCGATGTCGACGATGTAGCTCTTGCCCGACCCTGGTGCAGTAGCGGTCACCGCATGCATCGGAGACACCGCCATCGCACCGCGCACGACGGGCGTGATGAGCGCGGACAATGCCACCGACCGGCTGGCCTCGTCCACAAAGGGGAAGTCAGCCAGCAAGGCCGACAGGGTGGCGAGCGCCTGAACCGCATCGTCACGCGACGGTTCGTCGGGCATGGCGGGAAGCACGGGCGGGTTGAGCAGCACCAACTGCGTCGCCTCGTCATACCCGGCCTCGCTCAGGATGCTGCCGTCAGGCCGCAACGTAGGCGTGGTGATCACCCCTGCCAGGCGCGGGAACGTCCATTCGCCATCACGGGACAGGATCGTCTTCGCCACGGCGGCGGACGGATCAGTGGGGACGTTTGCCTGCTTGCGGCCGTCGAACTTCTCCCATGCCGCCGCACGGCCGAGATGGTCCAACATGGCACCGTCCTGCACCTCGACGAGCCGGGCGAGGCTCACGGCCAGGCCGCGGGCATCCTTGACCTCGTCGATGACGGGCCGCACGATGGAGCCGCCGCGGATGTAGAAGGGGGCACCGGCCATGATCAGCGCCCGCTCGCCCTTGGTGGCGACATTGTGCATGTCGCCCGCGGTGATCGCGATCGTCGGCCGGATCGTGCCCGCGACGGTGTTGGGCGGCATCTGGGTGGGCGAAGCGTGGATTGCAGCAGCGGCAACGCGCTTCGCGAATGAAGAAGCGGTCATGCTGCCGACTCCTGAAGTTCCTGGTTGAAGTCTTTGCAGGGCGCGGTCGGATAGATGATCCGCACCTCGCGCCCGGCCATCGTGAAGGCCGCTGCCGCCCTGTCTGCCGCGCGCCGCCCTTCCGCATCGGCATCGGCGCCGATCACGACGGATCGCGCCTCGTCGGGCAGCCACATGCGGTGCAGCATGCTTTCCCCGGGCGCGGCCCATACGGCGGGAGCCCCCATCTGGATGAGGGACAAACCGTCCTCCACGCTGCCCGAGGTGACCACGTCGCCGCCGCAGACATCGCCGAGACGAACCGCGCCGGCCGCCACCGAGCCGAGGGAGAACTTCACCTTGCCGTCGTTGCTCGCGGCCTTGCGGCCGTCACCAGTCAGATAGATCCGCTGGATACCGACCGGCTTGCCGTCCTTCCCGCTGATGATGGCGATGAGTGCCGGCATCGGTGCAGGGCCGTTTGCTTCGAGGACGGCGCTGTTCTTGGGCGGCGCCAGCATCGCGAACCGCAGGCACGGCGGCAGGGGCATCGTGATGGCACGGTGACGCAGATAGGCATCCGCCGGTGTGCCCTCGATCGGTTTGGACCCGTCGATGATCCGCAGCGCCGCCGCCTGGGTGTCGGCCTTGGGCTTGGCGTTCGGCTTCGGTTGCGAGACCCGCCCGGATGCCGCCTCGCCACTGAGGATCGCGATCGCCTCTCGCAGACCGACACCGTGCAGCCGCCGCACGAAATCGATGACATCGCCCCGGGCTTCACACCCGCAGCCGAAACATTGAAACCGGCGGTCGTTGGCGAAGATGGTGAAGCTGGGCGTCCCGTCCTCGTGGAAGGGGCAGCAGGCGGACCACCCCTCCCACGTAGCCTTCAGCTTGACGCCTGCGGCCTGTGCGATCGACGAGACGGAGCAGCGGTTGCGCACGTCCGCGATCATGCGGGTGATTTCCTCATTGGGGCGGGTCATGCGCGAGCCCTCCATGCGGACCTGCCGAGCGTGCCAGTGACGAAGCGCATCTGCTCCCACAGCGGCTGTTCGGCCATCGGCAGTCCCATGTCCTGCGAGATCGTCAGCGCCGCCATCTGGGCACGCGCCTTCGTCGTCGTCGGACACAGTAGCCATGTATAGCGCCAGCCGCCGGCGTGACGCTCATAGCCCTCGACACGCCACTGGCGGGCGTTGACCTGACGCAGCACGACCGCACGCTGGAGCCCCGGCTGGAGCTTGTGCACCGCGGTCATGCCTCACCCCCGATCGATCCGTAGAGGATGTGATCGAGCGAAGAACGGCGGCGGTACCGCTGCCGCCAGAACGCCTTGTCCGACGGGAAGGCGTTGAGCGGACGGACCGCCTCCTGATACCCGGCGACGAACACAGGCAGGCCGGTCAGCTCAGCGAGCTCCACGGCATCACCCGCCGCCGCAGCGAAGGACGTGACGCCCGTCCCGCACGACTCCAGCGAGCCGCGCGGAACCTCCGCGCCCTGAACCACGACGTGCCACTGGTCAGCGTTCAGCTGTTCGACCACCAGCGCGCGGACGATGACGTTGGGGAAGGTGGCGACGGTCATGCCGCACCTCCTGCCCGGTGGATCACCGCCGCCGCCTCATTGAGCGCTTCCTGCTCCTCGCTGGCGGCCTTCAGCGCTTTTGCGGCCACCGCGATCAACAGCATCCGTTCTTCTTCGGTCAGGGCGCCGCGCACGCGCACGATCATGGTCGCGATGGGATCGACCACGTCGGCCCAAAATCCGGTTTCGAATTCCGCGGGCATGTCCTCGGCCAGTCGGCCGATCATGCCGAGCAGCGCACCTTTCGCCTGGATTGCCATCATCATGCCGCAGCCCCGAACGCCAGCGATGCGATGATGCGGGCGTACCACGGTGCAACACCGGCCATGCTGATGACCTGTTGAACTCGACGTTCGGTGAGGCTATTCTCGTTCGTGCTGTTGTTGAAGTAATTCGTGGAGACCTGCACCGTTGGCGCGGTGCGGGTCTTTCGCGTTTTACGGCCGCGTGCCGCCTGCTTTGTGGACATGGCTGATCACGCCGCGATCGACTGCGAGGTGGAGCGAACGCGACGTTCCGCCTTCCATGCCTCGATGTCGGCGACGTCGTAGGCCACTTTCCGGCCCGCTCGGATATGGCTCGGTCCGACCCCAAGAACACGCCAGTTCATCAGCGTCTTGGGCTTAACGCCGATCAGCGGCGCGGCTTCGTCGGTGTTGAGTAGTTTGTGCATCGTGCCTCCTGGCACCGCGGGATTGTCCGGGTGCTGGGAGGATGATGAGAGGGGTGCAGATCACGAAAAACTGAGCACGAAAACTGACATCGTCGATAATTTCATGGGGTTTTCAGGGTTCGAAACCGAGCGCGTATCTGGTTCTCTATCGTGTTAGCAGTCGCCCGCGCCATCTTCCTGTAATCCGCCTGAGCTTCGAACCAACGGAAGAGTTCGGCGGCCTCATGACTTACGCGCTGGCATGTTTCGCCGGCGGATATGCGGCGCTCGAACTCGGCCAGAATAATGTGCATCGAGCTCGGTCGCCCAGGCGCTCCGCTATGATCTGACACGCTGGCTGGAACTGCGGAATTCGAGTCCTCGCGTTCTAAATTCTGTACTTCGTCGCGGGGGAACCGAAGGTCGCGAAAGAGCATCTGGCCCCCCAGCTTCGGCTCACGGTATAGTGCTCCGCCATCCTCCACGATCAGCTCGGCGTTTTGGAATGCTTCGAACGGTACCACTTGGCGCTCGCCACCTCCGGCCGGAACACCAGTGACACGAATCTTTCCTGCAACGCAGGCAGCCTTCAGCGACTTGTTCGCATCGTCTTCACACCAGCAGTCGATCGGCTTAGAGCCGCATTGGCAAAAGCGCTGTGCGATTGCCGTACTCAGGCCGACGCGGATCGCTGGCCATGGGTTTGCACGGCTGCCGACGTACCGATCTATTGATGTCCGTTGTTCAGCCACCGCGGCCTCGTCCACGGATGCGAACCAGATTATCGTCTCTGGTAATGTCCACTCGCCTAGCGCTGAGTTCGGAGACACAGTCACACCACGATCAGTCGACGTACCGAACACATGGTCAGCGAAATCCTGCCATTCCTGAGGCAGTTCGCTGCCGAAATGGCGACCGCGGTGTTCCAAGAGGTGCTTGCGAATGGCACTCAGGTCACCTTCGCAAATCCATAGGTCTGCGCGGTCGAAATCGCGTCGCAGTTCGTCGTCCCAGACGTTGAGGGGGATATACTTACCGGTCAGCACGGTGTGGGTGCTGTTCCACATGTTGCGGCCGAAAAACTTTTCGGCATCGATCTCGACGAATCGGCCATCGAAATCCGTCCATACGGGGAGGGTCCCTGTAGATAGGCCTGCTTCAACTATGCGTTGAGCAGCTTCCCCCAAGTATAGGTTTCGCAAATAGGGTTCGCGATCGTCGGGATTGTGAAAGCTCATCCCGGCAACGAGTTGCGACATACGGAACCAAGTGGGCGTTGCCCGATCACGATCGGTCACGGTCATGCGTCTGCAAAGATTCTTCAGATCCTCGACGCACTCGTTCAGCTTGATCGCTCCCGGCATCTTGCCTGGATGGCGCACTTTCCGGCTTGGTCCTTGGTCGTACACGCGCCCTCCGCAGAGCGTCCGCATTGTGGAAGGGGCGGCAGACTGGGCGGAATCCAGCCGTTCGGGAGCTACCCTAGCCGCCCCAGCATCACGCCCGCCGGGTGGCGAGCGGGATCACGTTTGTTTCATCGGTCTCAGCTAAAATTTGCCGAAGATGTTCGCTCCACGCATTAAGCGCAGCACGCTTCTCGTCCCGCCAATCGTGTCGCTGGTAGATTCCAGCTACGCCAGAGCGAGAACCACCGACGTGGTTCAGGATCGCCTCGGTCACCTCGAATCGTACCCCCAAGCGCTGCATGCCGGTTGCCAGCGTGCGGCGCAGATCATGAAGTCGCCAAGGGGGCAGGGCGTCTTTACCGCCGGCTGCAACGATCGCGTCCAGCTTCTCCTTGCCCTTGGAATGCGCGATGAACGCGCCGCCCTTCGATGTGGTGAATACCGGCCCGCGTTTCGGCCATTTCTCCCCACGCGCGAATCCATCCAGCTCGGCAATGGCGAGGTCGCTGAGTGGGACGGTGTTGGGCTCAGCGTTTTTGGTTCGCGATCCCGGTAGGCGCCACAACCGCGCTGACCGATTGATCTCGCTCCAGTCGAGCCCCGTCACCTCTTCGCGCCGTTGGCCGGTCAGAATCAGCAGGCGGACAATCGGACCGAAGCAGCGATGGCACGCGGGGGCGGCATTCCACACCCGCCGTAATTCTTCGTCCGATAACCAACGATCGCGCGCTCGTACCGGTGGCGGCACTTCCATACCCTCCATCGGGGAGCGCTCCAGATCGCCGCGGGTGATCGCCCAGCGGAACAGCCGCCGGAGGATTGCAAAGACATTGCGCCTGCCGGCTTGCTGGTCCGGGGGCATGGCATCGAATATTGCCACCACGTCGGCGCGTGTGATTGCTGGCAGTGCTTTCTTGCCCAGCACGGGCTTCACGTGGAGGCGCAGCGACCGCTCGACCAAGCCCCGCCACCCGTCGCCCTTGCAGGACGCATAGAAGCGATCGGCATAGGCGCTGAACGCCAAGTCCACGGCTTCCCGGCGGCGCTTCTGTTCGGCCTCGGTCGGGTCGGTGCCTTGGGCGACAAGGATCGCCAGCCGTTCGGCTTCAGCGCGTGCGGTCGTCGGCGTCCAGGGTGAGCCATGCGAGCCGATGGAGTAGCGGCGGGTCTTCGCCTCGCGCCCGCCCATGCGATACTGGAATACATAGGACAGGGCGCCGGCCGGGGTAATCTTAACCCCGAACCCCTTCAGGTCTTCATCCCACAGGAACGCGGCCGACGGCCCCGAGCGGAGCGCATCGACCGTCCTCTTATTGACCTTTCCCGTCGGCATTTCGTGCCCCGCCAGCAATCACGTAGCAATCACCGTAGCGGGAAGCGGGGGGAACATCAAGGAAACAGCGGGAAGTCGAATGCCCAGCCTACAAGGGGCGGGGCATCTGTAACCCGCAGCCTAGCGTCGGATATACCTGAAATACCAGACCTCGTGACCCTGGCGACGGGCCTTGCGCTCGTAGCGGGTTTCGGGCCAGTCGGCGGGACGCTCAAGGAAGTCGCGCGGGGTCTGCGCCTGCCAGACGAAGTCGGTGCGCGCGTTCATCACCATCATCGACCAGCGACAATAGGTAGGATCGTCGGTGCCGAGGCGGAACTCGCCGCCGGGTTTCAGCTTGGCGGCGATCGCGTCGAGCGGGCCGTGGTTCATCATCCGCCGCTTGGCGTGGCGCGCCTTGCGCCAGGGATCGGGGTGGAGGAGATAGACACGCTCCAGGCTGGCATCGGGCAGGCGCTCGACCACCTCCAGCGCATCGCCCATGTGCAGCCGGACATTGGCGAGATCGCGGTCGCGAATATGGCCGAGGGCGCCGACGACGCCGTTCAGGAAGGGTTCGCAGCCGATGAAGCCGGTGGCAGGCGCCGCCTCGGCCTGTCCGGCGAGATGCTCGCCTGCCCCGAAACCGATCTCCAGTTGCATCGGGCGATCGTCGCCGAACAGCGTGTGTGCGTCGATGGGGCCGGTTTCGGGCACGCTGAAGGTGGGCAAGGATTCCTCGACCAGGGCGGCCTGGCCCTGGCGAAGCTTGTGGCCTTGGCGGCGGCCATACAGGCGGCGGATGGCAACGGGATCGTTCATGGCCGCCGCCCTTAATCCGATGATGCGCCGGAGCAAAGTGGCCGCACCGGCGGTTGCATCGCCGATCGGACAGTGACGGGCGGCGATCAGCATCGGGAAGGACGGCGATGGGCAAGAAGAAGGATGCCAAGAAGGCGGGCAAGGCGCTGCTGAAGGCGGATACCGAGGCGACGCACGATGTGGCGCAAAACCGCGATACCCTGTTGGTGCGGGTGGCGGGGGGCGCCAGCGAGATTGCGGATCAGCCGCCGTTGATCGCGATCTCCGTCGTGACCCTGGTGGCCGGCGTCGTGCTGCGCCGGCCAGTGCTGGCGCGGACGGGCGCGCGCATGCTGACCGCGCATCTGATCGCGACGGGCATCAAGAGCGCAGTGAAGCGCAGCGTGGTCCGGGCGCGGCCGAACCATGCGGAAAAGATTGGCAAGCCGGTCTTCGAGCCGGGCAAGAAGGATACGCCGCCGCTCAACTCCTTTCCGTCGGGGCATACGGCGGGCGCCGTCGCCGTGGCCAACGCGGTTGCCCGCGACGCGCCGCTGGCGGGGCTGGCGACGCAGGGTGCCGCCGGGGTCGTCGCCGCCCTGCAACCGCCGCGGGGTACGCATTATGTCAGCGATGTCGTGGTCGGCGGCGCGATCGGCTGGGTGTCGGAACGGGCAGCGCGGCTGATCGTCGACCGGTGGGCGCCGAGGATCTGGCGGCGCATCGCCAAATGACCGGATAGCAAAAGGGCCCCGACCGGCTGGCGGTCGGAGCCCTTGCGTTCAGCGGTCGGGGACCGTGGTCAGTCGGCCAGTTCGGCCTTCAGCGCATCGACCAGATCGGTCTTTTCCCAGGTGAACAGCGCACCCTCCGCATCGCGGCCGAAATGGCCATAGGCGGCGGTCTTCGAATAGATCGGCGCGTTCAGCTTCAGATGCTCGCGAATACCCTTGGGGGTCAGGCGAACGAGCTTGGGCAGCGCATGCTCCAGCTTCGATTCCTCGATATTGCCGGTGTCGTGCAGGTCGACATAGACCGACAGCGGCTCGGCGATGCCGATCGCGTAGGAGAGCTGGATGGTGCAGCGCTTGGCGAGGCCGGCCGCGACGACGTTCTTGGCGAGATAGCGCGCGACATAGGCGGCCGAGCGGTCGACCTTGGTCGGATCCTTGCCCGAGAACGCACCGCCGCCGTGCGGCGCGGCACCGCCATAGGTGTCGACGATGATCTTGCGCCCGGTCAGGCCGGCGTCGCCATCGGGGCCGCCGATTTCAAAGAGGCCGGTCGGGTTGACGTAGATCGCCTTGTCGTCCGGCAGCCAGCCCTCGGGCAGAACCTCGGCAAAGACGCCCTTGACGTAGTCGCGCAGCTTGGCCTGGCCTTCGGGGTTCGACAGGTCGGCGGAATGCTGCGTCGATACGACGAGGGCGGTGGCGCGGACGGGCACGCCCTGTTCATATTGCAGCGTCACCTGGCTCTTGGCGTCCGGCTCCAGGAAGGGAGCAGCGCCGGAGTGACGGTCGGCGGCCATCTTTTCCAGAATCTTGTGGCTGTAATACAGGGTGGCGGGCATCAGGCCGGGCGTCTCGTCGGTGGCGTAGCCGAACATGATGCCCTGGTCGCCGGCGCCCTCGTCCTTGTTGCCGCTCTCGTCCACGCCCATCGCGATATGCGCCGACTGGGCATGGAGGTTGTTCGAGAAGTCGAAGCTTTCCCAGTGGAAGCCGTCCTGCTCATAACCGATGCGCTTGACCGTCTCGCGCACGGTACGCTCGATCTCGTCGAGCGCGCCATCGACCCAGGCGCCGTTCTCGAACACACCCTTGCAGCGGATCTCGCCGGCCAGCACGACCTTGTTGGTGGTGGTCAGCGTTTCGCACGCGATGCGCGCTTCCGGGTCCTTGGAGAGGAACAGGTCGACGATCGCGTCGGAAATCTGGTCGGCGACCTTGTCGGGATGGCCTTCGGATACGGATTCGGAGGTGAAGATGTAGGAACTGCGCATACCCGTCCTCATAAGGATATAAAGATAGCTTTATATGTGCGTCTAACGACCGCGGCGGCGGATGGCAACGGCGATGGCGAACAGGGCGATGGCGACCAGCGCGGCCAGGAGGTTGCCCAGCCGGGCAAAGAGTGTCGGCGGCAGGGCGGGGGGGATCGGCGCCTCCGCCGCGCCCGCCGTCTCATGGGGAATGCGGGCGACGACGCGGCCGTCTGCGGCGATGATCGCCGAGATGCCGGTCGGGGTGGCGCGGACCACGGGCAATCCCTCCTCGATGGCGCGCAACTGCGCCTGCGCCAGGAACTGGGGCGGGCCCCAGCGGCCGTACCAGGCGTCGTTGGAGGGGTTGAAGATCAGGCGCGGGCGATGGGCGCGGTCGACGACCTCGCCGGAGAAGATAATCTCGTAACAGACCTGGATACCGATGGCGCCGTAAGCGGGCCAGTCGAGCGATGCCGGGCCGCGACCGGGTACGAAGTCGATATCGCCGGGGACGAGGCGCGCGAGGCCAAGCGGGGTCAGCAGCGAGGACCAGGGCAGATATTCGCCAAAGGGCACGAGATGCGCCTTGTCGTACCGGCCGGCAATCCGCGCCTCCGGCGTGATGGCGAGTACCGAGTTGCCGGCGCCGTCAATATCGCCGCGCGCGTTGAAGGTCAGCGTGGTGGCGTTGGTCATCACCATGTCGCGCGGACCCAGGATGCTGGCGATGCGGCGGCGGGTGTCGACCGGCCAGCGGCGATCATAGACATAGGCGGGATAGCCGTTTTCCAGCAACTGCTGGAGCAGCCCTTCCGGCCAGACGATCAGGCGGGGTACCGTGCCGGGGCGGCCCGACCCGGCGATGAGCGCGTCGAGGGTGTAATCGCCGGCATC